>DATBUS010000091.1:0-41672 GCA_036515815.1 Luteimonas sp. | reverse complement strand
CGTCCGGGCGCGTGGCGGACGACTGGGGCGACTCCACCCGCAACGCCCCGGGGGGGCAACGTGGGACACCGGGCGGCGCCGGCCTGTTCGATGGCGATGGCCGCCCACGGCTGGCGGATGGCGGCGCGGTGGGCGGTGGCCTGCCGCCCGGCACCATCACCGAGGACTTCGAGAACATCGACCGCCACGGCACCTGGCTCAAGCGCCCGCCCTACGACTATGAGCCCACGGCGTTCGACCGGTTCTGGATGCCGAGCGAGACGTTGCTCGAAGAATGGGTACGCAAGAGCGTGACCGAGGTGCGCATCCCGATCCCGGGGACCACCAAGTCGATCCGCTGCGTGACGGTCATGCTGGCGCTTGGTGGCGCCTGCGGCATCGTCGACCCGAACCTCCAGGAGCAGGCGGCCGCTGCGCGCGAACCACCCGACGTGCCGTTCAAGCCGGAGCTGATGGAGGACCAGGACGCGCTCGCGCCCAGGCCGCCGCCGGGCGGCTGAGCCCTGGCGGCAGGATCGGGCGCAACGGTCCCGGTGACCTGGGGGCCCTGACGGCATGAAGCCCGCGCGGGGCGGGCTTCATGGGGCGAGGCCTTTGATCCGGCGCGTCAGTTGATGCTGTGCACGCCGTTGAGGTCGCGCAGCTGGCTGGGACGCGAGGCGAACCAGGCCGCCAGGTCGGCGATCTCCTGGTCGTCGAGGTCGGCCGCCTGGCTCGACATCAATGCATGCTCACGGTCGCCCGCGCGATAGGACTGCAAGGCGTGCGCGAGGTAGTCGCGGTACTGGCCGCCCAGCTTGGGATAGCTCGGGTCGAGCGGGGTATTGCCGTCGGCGCCATGGCAGTCGACGCAGGACTGGCCGGTGGCCGCGCCCTTGGTGTTGGCACGGGCCTCGCCCTCGGCCACGCGGCCTTCCGGCAGCGCATTGACCGACGTGGCGCGCGCCACGCCAGGCTCGGCGGTGCCGCCGCAGGCGGACAGGACCAGGCTGGCGCCGAGCGCCATGGCAAGACAGAGGACGGAATTCTTCATGGAACGGCTCACTGCGTCAGGCCCGAAAGGAAGGCGGCGATGTCGGCGATATCCTGGTCGGAGAAGCTCTGCGCCTGGACCTCCATCGTCGGATGGTTGCGGGTGCCGTTGCGGTACTCGGTGAGCGCGTTGACCAGGTATTCGGGCGACTGGCCGCCGATCCTGGGCACGTGGTAGTGAGGGTACGCGTTCTTGTAGCCCTCGATGCCGTGGCAGCCCACGCAGGTGTAGGTGAGGGTGCGGCCCGTCTCCGGATTGCCCGTGGTGGCCTGCTGCGCGAGGGCGGTGGGCGCGTGCGCGGCAAGGGCGAGGGCAAGGCAGGCGGCGATCTGCAACGGTCGCATCATTTCGGGTTCCGCTTCCTGTGGCTGTGTGATTGGCTGGTGCCCACGACAACTCCCCGTCGTGGACCGCATCGCCGGAGTATAGCGATCACCCGGGGGCGTGTTAACGGTCGTCATCGACGGTGTCGCCGCCCGGGTGCGCCCCGGATCCACGTTTGGCCGTGGGGGCATGACCTTCGGCGGATAGGTGAAGGTGCGGCGGTGATGTACATTCCTACCACACCATTCTGGCTCGCTTTCCATGTACGCATCGCGCCTTTCCGCCCAACGTCGTTCCGCCGGCGCCGCCGCCGTGTTCCTGGCTGCAATCCTGCTTGCGGGGTGCGGCGGCAAGCCCGGCGCGGCCGGCGGGGAAACTGACGAAGCGCCGCCCCCGGTCACGGTCGAGGCCGTCCCGGCGGCGCCCCGCGCGATGGCCGCAAGCTACTCCGGCAGTGCCTCCCTGGAGGCCCGCGCCGAGGCGCAGGTGGTGGCCAAGACCTCGGGCGTGGCGCTCGAGGTGCTGGTCGAGGAAGGCGACCGCGTCCGCGCCGGCCAGGTGCTGGTGCGCATCGATGCCGACCGTGCCCGCCTCAACCTCGCGCAGGCCGATGTGCAGGTGAAGAAGCTGGAAGCGAACTTCCGCCGCGCCAGCGAGCTGGTGAAGCAGCAGATGGTGAGCGTGGGCGACCACGACCAGTTGCGCTACGACCTCGAGAACGCGCGCGCGATGCTGCGCATGGCCCAGCTGGAGCTGTCCTACACCAACGTCACCGCGCCGATCTCCGGCGTGGTCGCATCGCGCTCGATCAAGCCCGGCAACTTCGTCCAGATCAACACGCCGATCATCCGCATCGTCGACAACTCGCGCCTGGAAGCGACGCTCAACGTCCCCGAGCGCGACCTCACCACGCTGCGCGCGGGGCTGCCGGTACGCATGCAGGTGGATGCCCTGGCCGGACTGACCTTCGAAGGCGTGGTGGATCGCATCGCGCCCGTGGTGGATGCCGGAAGCGGCACCTTCCGCGTGGTCTGTGCCTTCGATCCCGACGACGGAACGCTGCAGCCCGGCATGTTCGCGCGCATCGGCATCGACTATGACAGCCGTGGCGACGCGCTCGCGATCCCGCGAAGCGCACTGCTGGAGGATGATGGCGAGCCGGCGGTGTACGTGGTCCGCGACGGGAAAGCCGTGCGCACGGCGATCACCCCCGGTTACGTCGATGGCGGCTTCATCGAGGTGCGCGACGGCCTGGCCGCGGGCGATCGGGTGGTCACCGCCGGCAAGGTGGCGCTTCGCGACGGCAGTGCGGTGCAGGTGATCGGGGACGCCCCGGCCGCCGTGGCCGCGGCCACCGCCGGCGAAGCCAAGGCGGACGGCGCAGCACGATGAGCCGCGAGGACGGGGGCGGGATGGAACACGGCGTCGACGGCACCGTGCGTGCCGACGGCCTGGTCGGATTCTCGGTGCGGCGCCGGGTCACGGTGGCCATGGTCACCGTCAGCATGCTGCTGTTCGGGCTGATCGCACTGGGCAACCTCAAGGTGAACCTGCTGCCGGACATCAGCTATCCGACGCTGACCGTGCGCACCGAATACACCGGGGCGGCGCCGCAGGAAATCGAGACGCTGGTCAGCGAGCCGGTGGAGGAGGCCCTGGGCGTGGTCAAGGGCGTGCGCAAGCTGCGCTCGGTCTCGCGTACCGGCCAGAGCGACGTGGTGCTCGAGTTCGCATGGGGCACCGACATGGACCAGGCCAGCCTGGACGTGCGCGACAAGCTCGACACCCTGGCGCTGCCGCTCGAAGTCGATCCGCCGGTGCTCCTGCGCTTCAATCCGTCGACCGAGCCGATCCTGCGCCTGGCGCTGAGCGTCGAGGAAGGCGAGGGCGACGCCGTGCGCGAACTCACCCTCCTGCGCCGCTATGCCGACGACGACCTGAAGAAGAAGCTCGAGCCGGTGACCGGCGTTGCTGCGGTCAAGGTCGGCGGCGGCCTGGAGGACGAGATCCAGGTCGAGCTCGACCTGCAGGCGCTGGCCCGCATCGGGCTGTCGCCCGAGGCCGTCACCCAGCGCCTGCGCGAGGAGAACATCAACCTCTCCGGCGGCCGTCTGGAGCAGGGCACGCAGCGCTACCTCGTACGCACCATCAACCAGTTCAGCACCGTGGACGAGATCCGCGGGATGCTGGTCGCCACCCAGTCGGGCGGTGGCGGCGCCGGCGGGGCCGACGAGGTCGCGCGCATCGCCGCGGCCTCGGGCGACGCCTCCGTGCTGGCCGCGGCGATGTCGGCGCAGAGCGCGGCGGCGGCGTCCAACCGTGCCGTGGCCGATGGGCGCGCGGTTCGCCTGGGCGACGTCGCCGAGGTGCGCCAGGGATGGAAGGAACGCGAGGCCATCATCCGCCTGGATGGCCGCGAGGCGGTCGAGCTCGCCGTCTACAAGGAGGGCGACGCCAACACCGTGGCCACCGCGGCCGCCGTGGAGGAGCGGCTGGCGCGGATCCGCAAGGAGCTGCCGCCCGGCGTGGCGCTGGATGTCGTCGATGACCAGGCGCGCTTCATCCGGGCCGCGATCTCGGACGTCCGCACCGATGCCATCTTCGGCGGCACGCTCGCGATCCTGATCATCTTCCTGTTCCTGCGCAGTGGCTGGAGCACCTTCGTGGTGGGCGTCTCGCTGCCGGTCTCGATCATCACCACCTTTTTCTTCATGGACCAGCTGGGGCTGAGCCTCAACGTCATGTCGCTGGGCGGCCTGGCGCTGGCGACGGGCCTGGTGGTGGACGACTCGATCGTGGTGCTGGAAAGCATCGCCAAGGCGCGCGAGCGCGGCCTGGGCATCATCGATGCCGCCATCGCCGGTACCCGCGAGGTGGGCATGGCGGTGGTCGCGTCCACGCTGACGATCATCGCCGTCTTCCTGCCGCTGGTCTTCGTCGAAGGCATCGCCGGCCAGCTGTTCCGCGACCAGGCGATCACCATCGCGCTGGCGGTGGGCATCTCGCTGGTCGTCGCGATGACGCTGATCCCCATGCTCAGCGCATTGAAGTCGCCGGCGCCCCTCGCATTCGCGGAGGAGGCGCCGCATCCGCAGTGGCGGCCAACCTCGCGCTGGCAGCGGCCGTTCGCGGCAGCCGGGCGCTGGGCGGGCGCGGTCGTGCGCGGCGTGGCCTACGGCGTCGCCTGGCTTGCGATCCGGGCCGGTCGGCTCCTGGCGGCCGTCGTCGGCCGGCCCATGGGCGCGGCCAGTCGGCTGGCGATGGCACCCTACGACCGCGCCGAACGCGGCTACCTGCGCCTGCTCCCGGGCGCGCTGGTGCGGCCGAGGCTGGTGCTTGGCGTGGCCGCCGCCGTCTTCGTGCTCAGCATGGCGATCGTGCCGACGCTCGGCACGGACCTGATCCCGCAACTCGCGCAGGACCGCTTCGAGATGACGATGCGACTGCCGCCGGGCACGCCGCTGCGCGAGACCGACGCCATGCTGCGCCGGGTGCAACAGGCGCATGTCGACGACGAGGGCGTCGCCGTGCTGTTCGGCGTCAGCGGCACCGGGACGCGCCTGGATGCCAACCCGACCGACAGTGGCGAGAACGTTGGCCGGCTTTCGGTGGTGATGGACGGCGGCGGCAGCGAGGCCGTCGAGGCGCGCCTGACCGAAGGTCTTCGCCAGACCATGCAGGGAGAGGCCGGGGTGCAGGTGGATTTCAGCCGGCCGGCACTCTTCAGTTTCTCGAGCCCGCTGGAGATCGAGCTGCGCGGGCACGACCTCGATGCGCTGGCCGCCGCGGGCGGGCGCCTGGCCGAGCTGTTGCGCAAGAGCCCGAACTACGCCGACGTCAAGTCGACGGTGGAGCAGGGTGCGCCCGAGATCCGCATCGTCTTCGACCAGGAGCGCGCCGGTGCCATGGGCCTGACCACGCGCCAGGTCGCCGATGCGGTGGTGAACTCGGTGCGCGGCGAAGTGGCCACGCGCTACGATTTCCGCGACCGCAAGATCGATGTGCTGGTGCGGGCGCGCGAGCCCGAGCGCGACTCGGTGCGCGCGATCCGCGACCTGATCGTCAACCCCGGCGCGACCCGGCCGGTGCGGCTGTCAGCGGTGGCCGATGTGGTCGCGACCACCGGGCCGAGCGAGATCCACCGTGCCGACCTCGGCCGCGTGGCCGTCGTCTCGGCCAACCTGCAAGGCATCGACCTGGGCGCGGCGGTGCAGGATGTCGAGGCGCTGGTGGCCGCGAACCCGCTGGGCGCCGGCATCGGCATGCATATCGGTGGCCAGGGCGAGGAGCTCGCGGAGTCGATGGCGTCGCTGCTGTTCGCCTTCGCGCTGGCGATCTTCATGGTCTACCTGGTGATGGCCTCGCAGTTCGAGTCGCTGCTCCATCCGTTCGTCATCCTCTTCACCATCCCCCTGGCCATGGTCGGCGCGGTGCTGGGCCTGCTCCTGACCGGCAACACGATCTCGGTGGTGGTCTTCATCGGCCTGATCCTCATGGTCGGACTGGTGGTGAAGAATGCGATCATCCTGATCGACAAGGTCAACCAGTTGCGCGAGGCCGGCATGCCCAAGCGCGATGCCCTGGTGGAGGGCGCGCGCTCGCGCCTGCGACCGATCGTGATGACCACGCTGTCGACCCTGTTCGGCTTCATGCCACTGGCGCTGGCCTTCGGCGAAGGTGCGGAGGTGCGTTCGCCGATGGCGATCACGGTGATCGGCGGCCTGCTGGTCTCGACCCTGCTGACGCTGGTGGTGATTCCGGTGGTGTACGACCTGCTCGATCGCCGGGGTGACGCCTGGTACCTCGAACGCGGGCGTCGCGCGCGCCTGGCCGGGTCCGCTCACGCGGGCGACGGCGGTGCCGATGCCGAGGGCATGCCGGCATGACAGTCGCGGAGTTCAGCCTGCGCCGACCGGTGACCACGGTGATGCTGTTCGTATCGCTGGTCGTGGTCGGACTGATCGCCGCTTTCCGGCTTCCGCTGGAGGCGCTGCCCGACGTGTCGGCGCCGTTCCTGTTCGTGCAGTTGCCCTACGAGGGTTCGTCGCCCGAAGAGGTGGAGCGCAACCTGCTGCGACCGGCGGAAGAAGCGCTGGCGACGATGACCGGCATCAAGCGCATGCGCGGCCAGGCCGACGCCAACGGCGCGGGCATCTTCCTCGAATTCCGCGACTGGAACCGTGACATCGCGATCACCGCATCCGAGGCGCGAGAGCGCCTGGACGCCATCCGCGACGACCTGCCCGACGACTTCCGCCGCTATTTCGTGTTCAAGTGGTCCAGCGGCGACCAGGCGATCCTGCGCGTGCGACTGGCCGGCGACGTCGATCTGGCGGCCTCGTACGACCTGCTCGACCGCCTGCTCAAGCGGCGCATCGAGCGCGTGCCCGGCGTGGCACGTGTGGAGATCAATGGCGCGCCTTCCAACGAGGTCGAGATCGCCATCGACCCGAACCGCCTCAACGCGCACGGCGTGGCGCTGAACACGCTGGCGGAACAACTGCGCACCGTGAACTTCTCGGTGTCGGCGGGCATGCTCGAGGACGGTGGCGTGCGCCTGCGGGTGCAGCCGCAGGGCGAGATCGGCTCGCTCGACGAACTGCGCCAGCTGGTCATCGAGAGTAGCGGGCTGCGCCTGGGCGATGTCGCCGACGTGCGCCTGAAGCCGGCACGGATCGACTATGCGCGCCGCCTGGACGGCCGCAACGCGGTCGGGCTCGAAGTGTTCAAGGAGCGCGACGCCAACCTGGTGGAGGTGTCCCGTGCCGCGATGGCGGAACTGGACGCCGCGTCGGGGGAGCCCGGGCTCGAGGGCATCGAGTTCAAGGTCATGCACGACATGGGCAAGGAAGTCACCGGTTCCCTCCTGGAGCTGGCCGAGGCCGGCGCCGTCGGCCTGGTGCTCTCGATCGCCGTGCTGTTCTTCTTCCTGCGCCACTGGCCATCGACGCTGATGGTCACGCTGGCCATCCCGATCTGCTTCATCATGACGCTGGGCTTCATGCACTTCTTCGGCGTGACGCTGAACGTCCTGAGCCTGATGGGCCTGCTGCTGGCGGTCGGCATGCTGGTCGACAACGCCGTTGTGGTGGTCGAGAGCATCTACCAGGAACGCGAGCGCGACCCGGACAACCCGGTGCGTGCATCGCTTGCCGGCACGAAGAGCGTCGCGATCGCACTGTCCGCGGGTACCCTGTGCCACTGCATCGTGTTCCTGCCCAACCTGCTGGGCGAGGTCAACGACATCAGCATCTTCATGGCCCAGATCGCGATCACGATCTCGGTCTCGCTGCTGGCCTCGTGGCTGGTCGCGGTGAGCCTGATCCCGATGCTGTCGGCGCGCATGCGCACGCCGCCGGCGGTGGTGGAGAAGGGCGGGGCGATCCGTCGCCTCCAGGACCGCTATGCGCGTTTCCTGCGCTGGACGCTTGCGCACCGCGGCTGGAGCGTGGCCGGCATCGTGCTGGTGGTGGCGGCGAGCCTGGTGCCGATGAAGGGCACCACCTTCGACATGTTCGGTGGCGGTGACTCGGGCGAGATCCAGCTCTACTACAAATGGAACGGCGGCTACACGCTGCCGCAGATGTCGGAGGAGGTCGCGCGGGTGGAAGCCTTCCTCGACGCCAACCGCGAGCGCTTCCGCATCACCCAGGTGTACTCGTACTTCAGCGAGGGCAACGATGCCGGGACCATGATCACCTTCGAGGACGGGATTGCCGACGTGCGCCCGTTGTCGGAGGCGATCAGCAAGGAGCTGCCGAAGTCGGCGCGCGCCGAGGTCGGTGTGTCCGGCCCCGGTGGCCAGGGCGGAGGCGGCGGCGGTGGCATGGGCCAGAACGTCAGCGTCCAGCTGGTCGGCGACAGCGCCACGGTCCTGCGCGAGCTGGCCGCCGGCCTGGTGCCGATGCTCGAGGCGCGCCCGGAGCTGCGCGACGTGCGCATCGACGGCGGCAACAGCACCGACGAACTGGCCGTGCGCGTCGACCGCGACCGCGCCGCGGCCTTCGGCTTCAGCGCCGAGCAGGTGTCGAGCTTCGTGTCGATGGCGCTCCGCGGCACCCAGCTGCGTGAGTACCGGCGCGGGGATACCGAAGTGCCGGTGTGGGTGCGCTTCAGCGGCGCGCAGGAGTACGGCCCGGCGGACATCGCAGGCTTCATGGTGCGTTCGCCCGATGGACGCCAGGTGCCGCTCTCGGCGATGGTCGAGTTGCAGGTCACGCCCTCGGCGACGCAGATCAGCCGCCACGACCGGCAGACCGCGCTGGGCATCCAGGCCAACCTGGAGGGCAAGGCGACCATGGACGAGGCGCGCAAGGCCATGGAGACCGTGCTCGGCGCGGTGTCTCTGCCGCCCGGCTACGGCCACTCGTTCTCCGGCAGCGGCTTCGAGGAAAGCCAGCAGGCCATGAACCAGATGCTCTTCAACTTCGTGCTCGCGCTGGTGATGATCTACGTGGTGATGGCCGCGGTGTTCGAGTCGCTGCTGTTCCCTTCGGCGATCATGAGCTGCGTGCTGTTCTCGATCCTCGGCGTGTTCTGGCTGTTCTGGATCACCGGCACCTCGTTCACGATCATGGCCTTCATCGGCATCCTGGTGCTGATGGGCGTGGTGGTGAACAACGGCATCGTGATGGTCGAGCACATCAACAACCTGCGCCGGCGGGGCCTGTCGCGCACCGACGCCCTGGTCGAGGGCAGCCGCGAGCGCCTGCGCCCGATCATGATGACGATGGGCACGGCGATCCTGGCGATGGTGCCGATCTCGCTCAGCGAGACGGTGGTGCTGGGTGGCCTCGCGTACTCGCCGATGGCGCGCGCCGTGGCCGGCGGGCTGGCCTTCTCGACGATGGTGAGCCTGCTGTTCCTGCCGACGATCTACGCGATCCTCGACGACCTGGCCAATGGCACCGCGCGCATGCTGCGTCGCGCACGCGGGCGGCGGGGGGGTGCCGTCGGTGCTTCCGCAGGTGCGACGGCCTGAGTGCCGTCGCAATGGATCGCAGGGCTCAGCCGAACAGCGTGCCCAGCATCCTGAGGCCGCCGGTCCAGACGCCGATCGCCGTACCGAGGCTTGTCAGGAAGAAATTCAGCAGCACCCGCGCGACGCGGTTGCGCCACCACCCGCGCGCGCTGTTGACGTCCTCGCGCAGCGCCATGAAGTCGGCATAGGTCGGCTTGCGCAGCGCCGCTTCAACCACCGCGCTGACGGTTCCGGAGGCGAGCGCGGGATGGAGCGGGGTCAGCGGCGAGGCGACGAAGGCCGAAAGGATGCTGAGCGGATGGCCGCCGGCGATCGCGCAGCCGAGCGCACCGAGGGTGCCGGTGACCAGCACCCATTGCAGTACCAGGTCGGCACCGACGTCGATGCCGCCCTGCCAGAAGCCCCAGGCGAATCCGCCAATGACCACCGTGGCGATCACCAGCTCCATCCAGGGCACGCGTGACTTCGGCTTCACCTGCTCGAGTGTCCCGCGCACCTGCGCCGGCGGCGTGGAGTCGCTGCGCAGGTGTTCCGCCAGTCCCTTGAGGTGCCCGGCGCCGACCACGGCCAGCACTTCGCGCGCGCCCGCGGGCGTTTCGCGCAGGCGTGCGGCCATGTAGCGGTCGCGCTCGGCGATGATGGTCTCGTACAGTTCGGGGGTTTCACCGGCGAACTCGCTGAAGCTCGACTCGAGCACGTCGCCCTGCTTGAGACGCTCGATCTCGTCCTCGCCCACCTCGTCGCTCGACAACAGGCCCATCAGCAGGCTGGCGCTGACCTTCGCGCGCCCCCACCAGCCCAGGCGCTGCATCGCACGCTTGAAGGTGAGGCCCACATTGCGGTCGATCAGCTGCAGCGGCAGGCCGCGCGCATTGGCGTCGGCCGCGGCGGCCTTGAGCTCGGCGCCGGGCTCCACGCCCATCTGCTCGGCAAGGCGGCGCTGGTAGGCCGCGAGCGCCAGGTTCGCGGCGAACAGCGGCGTCTTGCCTTCGCGCAACACCTTGACCAGGTCCATGCGCCCGAGCGCGTCGGGATCGACCATCGCCTGCAGCCGCTGCTCGTCGAGTTCGACCGCGACGGTGTCGTAGGTGCCGGTCGCGATGGCGGCGCGTACCGCGTCGACGCTGGCGCGCGAGACGTGCGCCGTGCCGAGCAGCGTATAGCGCACGCCGTCGCGCTCGACGATCGCATGCGGCTGGGACGCAAGGTCGAAGCCAGGCACGGCCGCGTCGGCCGGGAGGGTGCCGGCGCGCGGCGGGGCGTAGGACTCGGTCATGGGCATCCGGTGTCGGGGCGCGGCGCAGCGGCCTCGCGGGTCAGTCGCGGTAGCGGCGCAGCAGGTCGCCGTAGGCATCGATGCGGCGGTCGCGCAGGAAAGGCCAGATCCGGCGCACGTCCTCGCTCCGGCCGAGGTCGACCTCGCAGGCGAGGATGCCCGCGTCGCCGCCGGCCTGCGCGAGGAACTCCCCCTGCGGACCCAGGACATGGCTATTGCCCCAGAAGTCGATCCCCGAGGCACCCATCGGCGAGGGCTCGTGGCCCACGCGGTTGCAGCTCAGCACCGGCAGCCCGTTGGCCACCGCATGGCCACGATGGCTCAGGATCCAGGCATCGCGCTGGCGATCCTTCTCGGCCTGGTCGTCGTCGGGGTCCCAGCCGATCGCGGTCGGGTAGAGCAGGAGCTCGGCACCGGCCAGCGCCATCAGGCGCGCGGCCTCCGGATACCACTGGTCCCAGCACACGAGCACGCCGAGGCGGCCGACCGAGGTATCGATCGGCTCGAACCCGAGGTCGCCCGGCGTGAAGTAGAACTTCTCGTAGAAGCCCGGGTCGTCGGGAATATGCATCTTGCGGTACTTGCCGGCGGTCGAGCCGTCGGCGTCGAAGACGACGGCCGTGTTGTGGTACAGCCCGGTCGCGCGCTTCTCGAACAGCGAGCTCACCAGGACCACGCCGTGCTGCTTCGCGAGTGCGCCCAGGCGCTCGGTGCTCGGCCCGGGGATGGTCTCGGCCAGGTCGAACTCGTCGACGCACTCGTGCTGGCAGAAATAGGCGCCGTTGTGCAGTTCCTGCAGCAGCACCAGCTTCGCGCCCTGGCGGGCGGCCTCGGCCACGCGGCCCTCGATCACCTCGAGGTTCTCGGCGGCGCTGCCGTGGTTGCGCTCCTGGATCAGTGCGACGGGAAGGGTCTTGGTGGTCATGGCGGTGTCCCCGGAACAGCGGTGCGTTGAGCCGGCCATTGTAGGCCGGCCCAGCTGTCCCTCAGGTAAGGCCGGCCGGCAGCTGCATCGAGATGCAGTGCAGGCTGCCGTTCTGCCAGATCAGCGCGCGGCAGGGCACCTGCACGATCTCGCGCCCCGGGTGCGCCTCGGCGAGCACGGCCGCGGCGGCGGCGTCGGCCGGATCGTCATAGGCCGGCATCAGCACGGCGCCGTTGATCACGAGGTAGTTGGCGTAGCTCGCGGCCAGGCGCCGCCCGCCATCGATGATCGGCTGCGGCCAGGGCAGCGGGAACAGGCGGTAGGGCCGTCCATCGCGCGTGCGGAGCGCCGCGATCTCCGCCGCCATCGCCGCGAGCTCGGCATGATGCGGGTCGGCGGGATCGTCGCAGCCCTGGAACACGATGGCGTCACCGGGCGCGAAGCGTGCCAGGGTGTCCACGTGCGCATCGGTGTCGTCGCCTTCCAGGTAGCCGTGCTGCAGCCAGAGCACGCGGTCCTGGCGCAGCCAGGTGCGCAGCTGCCGGTCCAGGTCCTCGCGGCTGGCCAGCGGATGGCGCTCGTGCAGGCAGCGCCAGGTGGTCAGCAGGCTGCCCGCGCCATCGGTCTCGATGGCGCCACCTTCCAGTGCGAAATCAATCGACTGCACCGAACTGTCGAGGAATGTTCCAGCCGCGTGCAGGCGTTGCACGAGGAGGTCGTCCTCGCTGGCCTCGAACTTCCCGCCCCAACCGGTGAAGCGGAAATCGAGCAGCTCGAAGCCGTCGGCGCCGGCAAGCGTGACCGGTCCGGTATCGCGCAGCCACGTGTCGTTGTAGGGCAGGGCGATGAAACCGACCCTGTCCATGTCGATGCGGTTCGAAGCCAGGCGCGCGCGCGCATAGGCCTCGACGTCGTCGTCGGCCACGCAGACCAGCACGCGCTGGAACCGGGTGATCGCCGCCACATGGGCGATATAGGTCTCCTCGACCTCGCCCAGGCGCGCGGCCCAGTCGGTACCGGCATGCGGCCACGCCAGCAGGATCGCGGACTGGGGCTCCCACTCCGCGGGGAAACGCAGGGACTTCTCGGTCATCGGTTCAGCGGATCGGAGGCTTCGGACCGGTCTCGCCGGGCGTGGCCTGGTTGGCGACCGCGTCGATCACGCGGCTGTTCTCGAAGTACACGGTGAATGCGGGATAGACCCAGCGGTGGATCGTCGGCCACTGGCGCTTCTGGCCGCCGCGCGGGTCCATGCGCTGCGAGGGGGCCCCAAAGCGCGATTCCACGTCCGACATGCTCATGCCGCGGGCCGGCATCGCCCCGGCTTCGTGCTGGACGCGCTCGATGAGCAGGGTGTCGGCCGCGGCGTTGCCGCCGATGGCGAGCAGGGCGGCGGCGGTCAGTGCAACGGTCATGCGCATGGTCATCTCCCCGGGAGGCTGCATCGCTTGCAGCCGCAGCGTTTTAGCAGATCGCGGGCAACAGGGCGCGCGCGGTTGTGCGAAGCGCGCCCGCGGTCACGTGGAATGCGGGGACGGAAACGCGGAAGGCCGCATCGCTGCGGCCTTCCGGGCGTTGCTGGCGGCCACCGCATGCGATCGCACGCGCGGCCTGCCTGGCAGCCGGCTCAGCGCTGGCGGGCCTTGAAACGCGGGTTGGACTTGCAGATGACGAAGATCTTGCCACGGCGACGAACGACCTTGCAGTCGCGGTGACGGGCCTTCGCCGACTTCAGGGAGGACAGGACCTTCATGACGAACCTCTGGAGATGGTTGGGGCAAACAAGCCGGCAATTCTAGCGGGCCTGCCTCGTCCGGATCAAGTACTTGCACGTGCCCGGCCGGGTCCCGGCCGTCCGCCGGTCTAGAATATCCGCCCCCTCCCGGAGACCGCCATGACCGCATCCGCCATCCCGGTACTGACCATCGACGGCCCTTCGGGTTCGGGCAAGGGCACGATCAGCCGCGCCGTGGCCGCCCGGCTCGGATGGCACTACCTGGATTCGGGCGCGCTCTATCGCGCGGTCGGCGTGGCCGCCGGCTGGGCCGACCTCGACCTCGGCGACGCCGGCGCACTGGTCCGCTGCGCCTTCGACACCGCGATCGGCTTCCGCGACGACCCCTCGGGCGAGCCGCGGGTGCTGGTGAACGGCCACGACGCCACCGACGAGCTGCGCACCGAGACCGCTGGGGCGGCGGCGTCGGCGATCGCGGCCATCCCGGAGGTCCGTGCCGCGCTGAAGGAGCGCCAGCGGGCCTTCCGCCAGCCCCCGGGGCTGGTCGCGGACGGGCGCGACATGGGCACGGTGATCTTCCCCGACGCCGAATGGAAGGTGTTCCTCACCGCCAGCGCCGAGGAGCGCGCGGAGAGGCGCTATAAGCAGTTGAAGGACAAGGGGGTTTCCGTTACATTGGACGGTCTGCTGCGGGAGATCCTTGCCCGCGACGCGCGCGATGCCAGTCGCGCGGTGGCGCCCCTGCGGCCGGCCGAAGACGCCGTCCGCATCGATACCACCGCCCAGGGCATCGATGCCGTGGTCGAACGCGTACTGGCCCTGGTGCCCGTGCGCGGGGACTGACCAGCGCAGCAGATGGTCCCGCGTGGCTACCGCCGCGCGGATTTTCCGTTTCCAACCACACTCACGGCAAGGCGCAATCCCGCGCACGCCGACAACGGGTGGACCGGCCAGGCGCTCGCGCGCACCCGGTCTGTTTCATCAACCGAGTAACTTTCAAATGACCGAATCATTCGCAGAACTGTTCGAAGCCAGCCAGGCGAACCTCGCCAAGCTGAAGCCCGGCGCGATCGTCACCGGCACCGTGATCCAGGTGCGCACCGACGTCGTCGTGATCAACGCCGGCCTCAAGTCCGAAGGCATCGTGCCGATCGAACAGTTCCGTAACGACGCCGGCGAGATCGACGTCGCCGAGGGCGACGTCGTCAAGGTCGCGCTCGACTCCCTCGAGAACGGCTTTGGCGAGACCGTGCTGTCGCGCGAGAAGGCCAAGCGCGCCATGGTGTGGGACGAGCTCGAGGAAGCCCTCGAGAAGAACGAGACCGTCACCGGCAAGATCAGCGGCAAGGTCAAGGGCGGCTTCACCGTCGACATCAAGGACGTCCGCGCGTTCCTGCCCGGCTCGCTGGTCGACGTGCGCCCGGTCCGCGACCCGGTGTACCTGGAAGGCAAGGAACTCGAGTTCAAGCTCATCAAGCTCGACCGCAAGCGCAACAACGTGGTCGTCTCCCGCCGCGCGGTGGTCGAGAGCGAGCACTCGGAAGAGCGCGAGCAGCTGATGGAGAAGCTGGTCGAGGGCGCCGTGCTGAAGGGCGTGGTCAAGAACCTCACCGACTACGGCGCGTTCGTCGACCTCGGCGGCATCGACGGCCTGCTGCACATCACCGACATGGCCTGGAAGCGCGTGCGCCATCCGTCCGAAGTCGTGGAAGTGGGCCAGGAGCTCGACGTCCGCGTGCTCAAGTACGACCGCGAGCGCAACCGCGTCAGCCTCGGCCTCAAGCAGCTGGGCGAGGATCCGTGGGACAACATCTCGCGCCGTTACCCGTCCAACACCCGCGTGTTCGGCAAGGTCTCCAACGTCACCGACTACGGCGCGTTCGTCGAGATCGAGCCGGGCGTCGAGGGCCTGGTGCACGTGTCCGAGATGGACTGGACCAACAAGAACGTCAACCCGGCCAAGGTCGTGCAGGTCGGCGACGAGGTCGAGGTCATGGTGCTCGACGTCGACGAGGAGCGTCGCCGCATCTCGCTCGGCATCAAGCAGGTCACGTCGAACCCGTGGGAGACCTTCGCGGCCATCCACAAGAAGGGCGACAAGGTCGAGGGCCAGATCAAGTCGATCACCGACTTCGGCATCTTCATCGGCCTGGACGGCGGCATCGACGGCCTGATCCACCTGTCCGACATGAGCTGGAACACCAGCGGCGAGGACGTGGCCCGCAACCTCAAGAAGGGTGACACCCTCGAGGCGGTGGTGCTGGCGGTGGACCCGGAGCGCGAGCGCATCAGCCTGGGCGTCAAGCAGCTCGAGCAGGATCCGTTCGGCCAGTTCATGGCCAACTACCCGCGTGGCTCCAAGGTCACCGGCACCGTCAAGGAAGTCGACGCCAAGGGCGCCGTGATCGAGGTCGCCGACGGCGTGGAAGGCTACGTGGCCGCCCGCGACATCGCCGACGAGCGCGTCGACGACGCCAGCCAGTACCTGAAGGTCGGCCAGTCGATCGAAGCCAAGTTCATCGGCATGGACCGCAAGGGCCGCAGCCTGCAGCTCTCGATCCGCGCCAAGGACGAGGCCGAGGCCGCCGAGACGCTTGCCGAGTACAACCGTGCGGCGGCGGAAGCCTCCAGCGGCACCACCAAGCTGGGCGCGCTGCTGCGCGAGCAGCTGGACAGCAAGTCCGAGTAATACCCGCAGTATCCAGCGGCGATCCGGCGCGAGCCGGGTCGCCGTTGGCTTGTTCGAAGGGTGGCCAGGGGGCACATGACCAAGTCCGAACTCATCGAGATCCTCGCCCAGCGCCAGGGACACCTGAAGGCCGACGACGTCGACCTCGCGGTGAAGTCGCTGCTGGAGATGATGGGCGGCGCGCTGGCCGACGGCGAGCGCATCGAAGTCCGTGGTTTCGGCAGCTTCTCGCTGCACTACCGTCCGCCCCGCACCGGGCGCAACCCGAAGACCGGCGAGGCCGTCGCGCTGCCGGGCAAGCACGTTCCGCATTTCAAGCCGGGCAAGGAGCTGCGCGAGCGCGTCAGCAGCGTCATGCCCCTGCCTGCCGAGGACTGAGCCATCCGCGGCTGACTGCGCGGGCCGGCCCCGCTATGCTGCCGCCATGCGCCTGGTCCGCATTCTCATTGGCATGCTGTGCCTGGCCGCGGGTTTCGTGGTGGGCGCACTCAATCCCCAAGCGGTCGACCTCGACCTGGGCCTGGCCGTGTTCCGGCCGACCCTGGGCCTGTTGCTGCTCGCGACCCTGATGCTGGGCGTGATCATCGGCGGCGTCGCCACGATGGCGTCCATCGTCCTGCCGATGCGCCGGCGCAGGCAGGCGTCCACCTCCAACGCACCGGATGCGAACTGATGGCATTCATCACCGAGTGGTTCTGGTTCTTCCTGCTGCTGCCGATCGCGGCCCTGTCGGGCTGGGTGGTTGGCCGCCGCGGTGGCGAGCGCCACAGCGACAGCCAGGTCAGCAAGCTGTCCACCACGTATTTCCGCGGCCTCAACTACCTGCTGAGCGAGGAGCCGGACAAGGCCATCGAGCTGTTCCTGCATATCGCGGAGCTCGACAAGGACACCTTCGAGACGCAGATCGCGCTCGGGCACCTGTTCCGCCGCCGCGGCGAGGTCGACCGTGCCATCCGCCTGCACCAGGGGCTGGTGCAGCGCCCGGACCTCGACGACAGGCAGAAGGTGCAGGCCCTGCTCGCGCTCGGCGAGGACTACATGCGCTCGGGCCTGCTGGACCGCGCGGAGACCGTGTTCACCGAACTGGCCGCGATCGACCAGCGCGCGCCACAGGCGCTGAAGCACCTCATCGGCATCTACCAGGCCGAGCGCGACTGGCCCAAGGCGATCGAGAATGCCACCCGCTACGAGCAGGTCACCGGCGAGCCGATGGGCAAGCTGATCGGGCAGTTCGAGTGCGAGCTGGCAGAGCGCCTGCGCGTGGCGGGCGACCGCGAGGGTGCGAGGGCCGCGGTGGCGCGTGCCTATGCGGCCGACTCCTCGTCGGTGCGCGCCGGCATGCTGGAAGGCAGGCTGGAGCTCGAGGCCGGCAACGACGCGGCCGCGATCCGTGCCTACGAGCGCGCCGCGCGCCATGATCCCGATTTCCTGCCCGAGATCCTGCCGCCGCTGCGCGCGGCCTATGACCGGGTCGGCGACCTGCCTGGCGCGCGCGCCTTCCTGACCGAAATGAGCGAGCACTACCGCGGCGTGGCCCCTGTGCTGGCGCTGACCCATCTCGTTGAAGCGGAGGAGGGCGTCGCGGCGGCGCGGCGCTTCCTCGCCCAGCAGCTCAAGGACCGGCCATCGGTACGTGGCGAGGCCGCGCTGATCGAGCTCACGCTGGCCGAAGGCGGTCACGAGGCCGCAACCCTGCAGGAGCTGCGCCACATCACCGACCAGCTGCTGGTCCGGAATCCCGCCTACCGCTGCAACCGTTGCGGCTTCGGCGCGCGTAGCCACCACTGGCAATGCCCCTCGTGCAAGGAGTGGGGCAGCATCAAGCCACTGTTGAACTACGCCGTGGTCTGAGCCCGGTGGTCGCCATGGACTGGATGCACGCCTTGCCGTGGCTGGCGGCGGCTGCCGGCATTGCCGCGGCGGGCGCCTGGCTGGCGCGGGCGCATGCATTGCGCCACGGCCTGCTGGACCAGCCGGGGGAGCGGCGCAGCCACCAGGTGCCGACGCCGCGGGGCGGCGGGATCGGCATCGCCGCGGCCTGGCTCCTGGCTTGCCTGGTGTCGGGCGTGCATGGCTGGATGCCCCGGGAGCTCGCGCTCGGGGCGGGGATCGGCAGCCTGCTCGTGGCCGGCGTCGGATTCATCGACGACCACCGTCCGTTCTCGGCCTGGTGGCGCCTGCTGGCACACATCGCAGCGGGGCTCCTGCTGGCCCTGGGCGTGTTCGCTTCCGGCGGTGCGGCCTGGCTCGCCCTGGTCGCATTCGTCGCCGTTCCGGTCATGGTGAACGTCTGGAACTTCATGGACGGCATCAATGGCATAGCGACCAGCCAGGGTGCCCTGGTGGCCGCGGGCATGGCGGGACTCGCTGCCCTGCCATTGCAGCCGTCGGCCGCCGCGGCGCTGCTGCCGGCATGGCTGTTGTGCGCCGCCTGCCTGGGCTTCCTGCCGTTCAACTTCCCACGGGCGCGCATCTTCCTGGGCGATGTCGGGAGCGGCACGCTTGGTGCCGCGCTCGCGGTGCTGCTGGTGCTGCTGCTCGCCGGCGCGCCCGGTGACGAAGGCCCCGGATTGCTGGCACTTGCCGTGGTGCTGCAATCGGCCTTTCTGGTTGACGCGGCCTTGACGCTCGCAGGGCGCATCTTGCGTCGCGAACAATGGTGGACGCCCCACGTGGGCCATGCGTACCAGCGGCTTGCACAGCGCGCCGGCTCGCATGTGCCGGTAACGCTGGCCTACGCCGGCTGGACCGCCGTCGCAGTCCTGGTCGCGCTCCGTGCCTATGGAAGTGGCTACACCGCTAGACTAATGGTTTGCGCGGGCCTCATCGCCGTCGCAACACTGGCCTGGCGCGCCGCCACGGGCGCAGCACGAGAGCATAAGGAAACGCCGTAGGATGACCAGCCTGAGCGACCGGATCCGCAACGGCGTACCGCGACTGTCCGTGGTGGTGCACGACCTGTTCATGGTCTGGCTGACCTGGGCCGGGCTCAATCATTTCCGGCAGGCAGCGATCGACCAGGCGGTGTCGGGGCCCCTCCTGTCGCCGGAGATGCTGCTGATCCTCATCGTGCAGGGCCTGATCTTCTGGCAGGTGGGCCTGTACCGCGGTGTCTGGCGCTTTGCCAGCATTCCCGACCTGGTCAATATCGTGAAGGCGAGCCTGTTCGGGCTGCTGGCGATCCTGCCGCTGCTGTTTTTCGTCTTCGACCGCGCGGGGCAGGTGCCGCGCACCGTGATGCTTGCCTATCCGGTGGTGCTGTCGGCGCTACTGGGGATGCCGCGGCTGCTCTATCGCGCATGGAAGGACCACGGAAACGAGCGCACCGACCAGGCGGCCCTGCGCGTGCTGATCCTGGGCGCGGGCCAGGCGGGCGAGGCACTGGTGCGCGACCTGCGCCGCGTGGGGGCCTACCAGCCGGTCGGCTTCCTGGACGATGCGGCCAAGCTGCGCGGCAGTTACGTCCAGGGCCTGCCGGTGCTCGGCAGGATCGAGGACGTCGCGCAGATCGCCCCGGAAACGGCGGCCCGCCTGCTCGTGATCGCGATGCCGTCGCTGGACGCGACCGCGATGCGTCGCGTGGTCGCGGCCTGCGAACGGACCGGTCTGCCATTCCGGACCGTGCCCCGCCTCAACGACCTGCTGGAAGGGCGCTCGTTGCCGGGCGAGCTGAAGGAGGTCGCGATCGAGGACCTGTTGGGGCGCAAGCCCGTCACGCCGGACTGGAAGGCGATCCGTGGCTGGCTGGGCGGGCGCAGCGTCCTGGTCACCGGCGCGGGCGGTTCGATCGGCGCCGAGCTGTGCCGGCAGTGCGCACGGCATGGTGCACGCCAGATCACCCTGATCGAGATCGACGAGCTCGCGCTGCTGACCACTCAGAACGAGTTGCGCCGCGACTTCCCGCAGATCGAGTGCCTGCCCGTGCTCGGCGATTGCGGCGATCCGGCGGTGGTGCGCCACGCCCTGTCGCTGTCGCTGCCGGAGGCCGTCTTCCACGCGGCGGCCTATAAGCAGGTGCCGGTGCTCGAATCGCAGCTGCGCGAGGCGGTCCGCAACAACGTGCTGGCCACGGCGACGGTTGCGCGCGAGGCGCAGGCCGCGGGCGTCGGTACCTTCGTGCTCATCTCGACCGACAAGGCGGTCGACCCCGTCAATGTCCTGGGTGCCAGCAAGCGCCTGGCCGAGATGGTCTGCCAGGCGATGAACGGCGTGGAAGGCACGCGCTTCGTGACCGTTCGCTTCGGTAACGTGCTCGATTCCGCGGGCAGCGTCGTCCCGCTGTTCCGTGCGCAGATCCGCAATGGCGGTCCGGTGACCGTCACCGATCCGGAAGTCACGCGTTATTTCATGACCATTCCCGAAGCCTGCCAGCTGATCCTCCAGGCCGTGGCGATCGGTTCGAGGCAGGCGGTGTACACCCTCGACATGGGCGAGCCGGTCTCGATCCGCCTGCTGGCGGAACAGATGATCACGCTGGCGGGCAAGCAGCCGGGCAGGGACATCGCGATCGTCTATACGGGCCTGCGTCCGGGCGAGAAGCTGCACGAAACCCTGTTCCATGCCGACGAGCGTTATCGGCCGACCTCGCATCCGAAGATCCTGCAGGCGGAGGCACGCGTCGTCTCGGCCGAGCGGATCGGGTCTGCGATGTCGCGCCTTCGTGACGCGGTCTCGAACTACGACCTGGTTACCATCGACCAGGCGCTGCGCGAAGCCGTGCCAGAGTTCGCGCCCCAGGCCAACCACGAAAAGCCCGCCGCCGCCACGGTGGTGGCATTTCCCGCAAGGAACGCACGACGCACATGAATAGACGCATCCGCAAGGCCGTCTTCCCGGTGGCCGGCCTCGGCACCCGCTTCCTCCCGGCCACCAAGACGGTGCCGAAGGAGATGCTGCCCATCGTCGACCGGCCGCTCATCCAGTATGCGGTGGACGAGGCGGTCGAGGCCGGCTGCGACACGATGGTCTTCGTGACCAACCGCTACAAGCACGCGGTCGCCGACTACTTCGACAAGGCCTATGAGCTCGAGCAGAAGCTCGAGGCCTCCGGGAAGGTGGAGCTGCTGGAGGTCATCCGCAACGTGCTGCCCCCCGGGGTCCGCGCCGTGTTCGTCACCCAGGCCGAAGCGCTGGGCCTCGGCCATGCGGTGCTCTGCGCGAAGCCCGTCGTCGGCGACGAGCCGTTCGCGGTCATCCTGCCCGACGACCTGATCTGGAACCGGGGCCCCGGCGCGCTGAGCCAGATGGCCGACGTGGCGCAGGCCACGGGCGCGAGCGTGATCGCCACCCAGATGGTGGCGCGCGACCAGGTCTCGAGCTACGGAATCGTGGCCACCGACGAATTCAGCGACCGCCGGGGCCGCATCAACGCCATCGTCGAGAAGCCGAAGCCCGCCGACGCGCCGAGCAACATGGCGGTCGTGGGGCGCTACGTGCTGTCTCCACGCATCTTCGAGCTGCTGGAATCGACGCGGCCGGGTGCCGGCGGCGAGATCCAGCTGACCGACGCCATTTCCGCGCTCCTCGGCCGGGAAAACGTGCTTGCATATCATTTCCAGGGCACGCGTTTCGACTGTGGGACCCACATCGGCCTGATCGAGGCCACCATCCGTCATGCGCTCGACCACGAGAAGCTCAGCGAGGCTGCCCAGGGATTCATGCGTGACGCCCTGGCTGAACTCGGCGTGGTCGACTCTTGACAGCCCCCGGATGACATCGTGCGGAAAGCGGGGGTATATTCCGGGAGTCAGGAGTGGGGTGAAGGCCTCATGATCGCTTGACAGACATCAACAAGGGAGAGAACGCTTCATGAAGCTTGCAACTACTTTCGCGGGCCTGACGCTCGCCATTGCCGCCGCATACAGTGCCCCCACCGCCGCCCAGGCCGTCATCAACGGCGCCTCGTCCGCACCGTCGGCCCGCTGCCAGGCCTCGCTGCCCATGTCCGAGCTTGCGATCCGCAAGCGCCCGCTGACCATCCAGAACGACAGCACCACCACCGGTGCCTGGATCACCTGCGGTTTTGAATACGACTCGGGCGTGGCCATCAACAACAGCGCGCTGCTGGTCGACACGTACTTCACCAACTACTCCGACGTCGAGCAGACCGTGACCTGCTCGGGCGTGACCGGCTGGGAAGGCGGCGATAACGAGTACGTCGCGATGGAAGCGACCATCCCCGCCAATGGCGGCGGTGACGACGGCAACCTGTTCTGGGAAGCCATCGATTTCGAGGGTGATGGCATGTCGACCGGCCTGGTGTCGATCAACTGCTACCTGCCCCCGGGCGTCGGCATCAACGATACCTACGTGTTCTGGGCCGAGTAACACGCCCTGCAGCACGTGACTGGGGTGCCGGGCGACCGGCACCCTTTTTTTCGCCACTTTGATCACGCACACTGGTGGTCGCTGTCTTCCGGCTGGTCCTGAACATGAAGTCCAACGCGCGGATCCCGCTCATCCTCGGTGGCGTCGTGGCCGTGGCGGTCATCGCCGGCACGCTCTACATGCGCAACCCGGCCCAGGGGCCCGGGGACGCGGGGCCGGACCTGGCCGAAGCCGGTCGCGTGCAGCCCGCGCCTGCCACCGCGCCCGCCGCGCCGCCCGCGCGTGGACAGGGTCGCAACGTGCGCACCGGCGACGGGTCGCTCGACGACCAGCTGGTATCGCAACTTGGGAAGCGCGCGGAAATGCGCGAGGAGTACGCGGCGCGAACGCGCGAGTTGAAGGAGCGCTCTGCCGCGCGCTTCGCGAGCGAGCAGGTCGACCCTGCCTGGGCACCCGCGAAGGAAACCGAGCTTTCCACGCTCGCGGACAGTCCGGCATACGAGCAGGCCGGGGCCAAGCCACGCAGGCTTTCGGTCGACTGCCGCAGCAGCATGTGCCGTCTGGATGGGGAGTTCGAATCCCGGGGCCAGGCCGAGGACTGGATCATGATGTACATGTCCAGCGTGGGCGGCAAAATGCCCAACTCCATTGTCTCGCGGACGCAAGCCCCGGACGGCAGTACCCGGGTGGAGATCTACGGCCGCGGCCGCTGATCCGGCCGCGTCACGGCGCCGTCAGGGGAAAAGAAAGGGGACGCCGATGCGTCCCCTTCTTCATCACAGGGCTTCGAAGATCCCGGCCGCGCCCATGCCGGTCCCGATGCACATCGTGACCATGCCGTACTTGAGGCCGCGACGACGCATGCCGTGCACGAGGGTCGCCGTGCGCACGGCGCCGGTCGCGCCCAGCGGGTGGCCGAGCGCGATCGCGCCCCCCAGGGGATTGACCTTGTCCGCATCCAGCCCGGAATCGCGGATGACCGCCAGCGCCTGTGCGGCGAAGGCCTCGTTGAGCTCGATCCAGTCGAGCTGGTCCTGCGTCAGTCCGCCCTGCTTGAGGGCCTTCGGGATCGCTGCAATGGGGCCGATGCCCATCACTTCAGGACGCACGCCGGCGACCGAGAACGACACGAAGCGGGCCAGCGGCGTCAGGCCGTAGTCCTTGATCGCCTGCTCTGACGCCACCAGCACGGCGCCCGCGCCGTCGCTCATCTGCGACGCGTTGCCGGCAGTGACGGTGCCGCCGGACTGGCCGTTGCGGAAGACCGGACGCAGCTTCGCCAGCCCTTCCAGCGAAGTGTCCGCGCGCGGGCCCTCGTCGAGCTCGACCACCAGCTTCTTCTGGCGCACCGCGTTGCCGCCCAGGTCGGGGATGCGCGAGACCACCTCGAGCGGCGAGATCTCGGCTTCGAATTCACCGGCCTTCTGCGCCGCGAGGGCCTTCTGGTGCGAGGCGAGCGCGAAGGCGTCCTGGTCCTCGCGGGAGACCTTCCATTCCTCCGCGACCTTCTCGGCGGTGATGCCCATGCCGTAGGCGATCGCCACGTGGTCGTCGCGGAACACGGCCGGCGACAGCGCCACCTTGTTGCCCATCATCGGCACCATGCTCATCGACTCGGTCCCGCCGGCCAGCACCAGGTCGGCATTGCCGAGGCGGATCTGGTCCGCGGCCAGCGCCACCGCCTGCAGGCCGGACGAGCAGAAGCGGTTGATGGTCTGCGCGGCCACGGTGTCGGGCAGGCCGGCCAGCAGCACGCCGATGCGCGCCACGTTCATGCCCTGCTCGGCCTCGGGCATGGCGCAGCCGATGATGGCGTCGTCGATGCGGTTGACGTCGATGCCCGGCGCCTGCGCGACCACGCTCTTCAGCACGTGCGCCAGCATGTCGTCGGGACGGGTGTTGCGGAATACGCCCTTGGGCGCCTTGCCAACCGGGGTCCGGGTGGCGGCGACGATGTAGGCGTCCTGGATCTGCTTGCTCATGGTGTCTTGGTCCTGTGTCGTCGGGCGCGTCAGTTGCGCAGCGGCTTGCCGGTCTTGAGCATGTGCGCGATGCGGGCCTGGGTCTTCTCCTGCTGCGCGAGCTCCACGAAATGCTGGCGCTCCAGGCGCAGCAGCCACTCCTCGTCCACCACCGCGTTGCGGTCGACGTCGCCACCGCTGACCACGGTCGCGATGCGGGTGGCGATCTCGTAGTCGTATTCGCTGATGAAGCGGCCTTCGAGCATGTTCTCCAGCAGCATGCGGAAGGTGGCGACGCCCACGTCGCCGACCACGCGGATGCGGCGCGCCGGCAGGGGCGGGCGGTAGCCGGTCGCGGCGAGACCGCGGGCTTCCTCGCGGGCGACATGCAGCAGCTCGTGGGCGTGGAAGGCCACCCTGTCCTGCTGGCGCAGCAGGCCGAGCTCCTTCGCCTCGACCGCCGAGGTCGAGACCTTGGCCATGGCGACGGTCTCGAAGACCTGCTTGAGCCCGGCGAAAACATCGCCACTGGACCCGGCGGCCTCGGATGCCCGGACCGCGATCTCCTTCAGGCCGCCACCGGCGGGCAGCAGGCCCACGCCGGCCTCGACCAGGCCGATGTAGCTCTCCAGGTGGGCGACGGTGCGCGCGGCATGCATCTGGAACTCGCAACCACCGCCCAGCGCCAGTCCCCGGACCGCGGCCACCACCGGGACCAGCGAGTACTTGATGGCCTGGCTGGTGGCCTGGAAGTTGGCGACCATGGCCTCGAAGGCGTCGACCTTCCCGGCCTGCAGCAGGCCGAGCGCGCCGGCGAGGTCGGCACCGGCGGAGAAGGGCTCCCTGGGCTGCCAGATCACCAGGCCCGCGAAGTCGCGCTCCGCGCGCCGCACCGCCTCCTGCAGGCCATCGAGTACCTGGTCGGACACGGTGTGCATCTTGGTCTTGAACGAGGCGACCGCGATGTCGTCGCCATCGGTCCACATGCGGATTCCATCGTTCTCGAAGACCGTCTCGCCGCCCGGGAAGGACTCGCCGAGCAGCGGGTCCGGGAAGCGCTGGCGCTTGTAGACGGGCAGGGCCGAGCGGGGCAGGCGGGCGTTCTTGCCCGGGCTGTAGCTGCCCTCGGCCGAATGCACGCCTTCGCGGCCATCGAAGACCCAGTCCGGGAGCGGCGCATCGCTCATGGCCCTGCCGGCGACGATGTCGTCGGCGATCCACTGGGCGACCTGCTTCCAGCCGGCGGCCTGCCAGGTCTCGAACGGGCCCAGGGACCAGCCATAGCCCCAGCGGATGGCGAGGTCGACATCGCGCGCGGTCTCTGCAATGTCGGCCAGATGGTAGGCGGAGTAGTGGAAGAGGTCGCGGAACACCGCCCACAGGAACTTCGCCTGCGGATGTTCGCTGGCGCGCAGCGCGGCGAACTTCGCCACCGGGTCCTTCGTCTTCAGGATCTCCACCACCTCGTCGGCCGCCTTGCGGTCGGCGGGGCGGTAGTCCTGCCTCTCCAGGTCCAGCACCAGGATGTCCTTGCCGGCCTTGCGGAAGATGCCGGCGCCCGCCTTCTGGCCCAGCGCGCCCTTCTCGACCAGCGCGGCCAGCCACCTGGGCGACCGGAAGTACTTGTGCCAGGGATCGTCGGGCAGGGTGTCGGCCATGGTCTTGATGACATGGCCCATGGTGTCCAGGCCGACGACGTCGGAGGTGCGGAACGTGGCCGACTTCGGACGCCCGACCAGCGGGCCGGTCAGGGCATCGACCTCGTCGAAGCCCAGGCCGCATTCCTGCGTGTGGTGGATCGTGGCGAGGATCGAGAACACGCCGATCCGGTTGCCGATGAAGTTCGGGGTGTCGCGCGCGTACACCACGCCCTTGCCGAGCGTGCTGGTCAGGAAGGTCTCCAGGCCCTGCAGCACGGACCGGTCGGTGGTGCGCGCCGGAATCAACTCGGCGAGGTGCATGTAACGCGGCGGATTGAAGAAATGCACGCCGCAGAAGCGGGGGCGCAGCTTCTCCGGCAGCGCTTCGGCCAGCTTGTTGATGCCCAGGCCCGAGGTATTGCTGGCCAGCACGGCATGATCGGCGACGAAGGGCGCGATCTTCTCGTACAGGTCCTTCTTCCAGTCCATGCGTTCGGCGATGGCTTCGATCACCAGGTCGCAGTCCTTGAGCCGCTGCAGGCCGAGCTCGTAGTTGGCCGGCGTGATGGCCGCGGCGAGGGACCTGGATGCCAGCGGTGCCGGGCTCAGCTTGCCGAGGTTGGCGATCGCGCGGTTGACGATGCCATTGGGGTCGCCCTCCTTGGCCGGCAGGTCGAACAGCACGGTGTCGACGCCCGCATTGGTCAGGTGGGCGGCGATCTGGGCCCCCATCACGCCAGCGCCCAGGACCGCGGCGCGGCGTACAAGCAGTTTCTCAGGCATGTCGTACAACTCCTTGATTAGGATGCGTTTCAGCTTTTGATGCCGGCGGCCGCAAAGCGGATCAGCTCGTCGGCGGCACGTTTGCGATGGGCGGCTTCGCCGACCCCGGCGGGTCGCTTGATCAGCCCGAAATCGGACATGGCATAGGTCAGCGCGCCGGACAGGAAGTCCAGCCGCCAGTACAGGCGCTCCTTTTCCAGCCCGGGCACGCACTGGGCGATCGCACGGGCGAACTCACGCAGCACGTGGCCGTACTGTTCGGACAGGAACTGGCGCAGGCCGTCGTTCTTCTCGGCGTAGGCGCGGGCGATCACCCGGATGAAGGCGGCGCCGCCCTGGCGATCCCGTGCGACGGCCAGGGCGGGTTCGACGAAGGCCGCAAGCACGGCTTCGAGTTCACCGGGGCGCTCGCGGCATGCCTGTTCGAGTTGGGCCAGGCGCTGTCCGCTCATGTCGTCCATGCGGCGCCGGAAGACCTCGTTGATGAGGTTCTCCTTGCTGCCGAAGTGGTAGTTGACCGCGGCGATGTTGACGTCCGCGCGGCTGGTGACCTGGCGCAGGGACGTGCCCATGAAGCCGTGCTGGGCGAACAGCTCCTCGGCGGCGCCGAGGATCCGGTCCTTGGTGGAAAACTGGGTACCTGCCATGGGGCGCCGACGACCTGCCTGAATCAAACGCTTGTTTGGATACTAGGCGCGCAGGGGCGGGCGGTCAAATGGGAAAAGTTCAGGCTGGCGCGTGCAGGTGGCGCATCCGATCCGCTAGAATTACTCCAGCCTTGTCGGCTAAACCCGCGCCCCGGCGTGGGTTTTTCGATACTACCGCGTGCACGGCCCGGACGGCCGGCAGCACCTCACCCGGAGATCTCCCATGGCGCTTGAGCGCACCCTGTCCATCATCAAGCCCGATGCCGTTGCCAAGAACGTGATCGGCGAAATCTATTCCCGCTTCGAAAAGGCCGGCCTGAAGGTCGCCGCCGCGAAGATGAAGCAGCTCTCGCGTGCCGAAGCGGAAGGTTTCTATGCCGTCCACCGCGAGCGCCCCTTCTTCAATGCGCTGGTGGAGTTCATGATCAGCGGCCCGGTGATGATCCAGGTGCTCGAGGGCGAGGGCGCGATCGCAAAGAACCGCGAGCTGATGGGCGCGACCAACCCGAAGGACGCCGAGGCCGGCACCATCCGCGCCGACTTCGCCGACTCGATCGATGCCAACGCCGTGCACGGCTCCGACGCCGCCGAGACCGCCGCCGTCGAGATCGCGTACTTCTTCCCGTCGACCGACGTCTACGTCCGTTGATCCATTTGCCACGGAGGACGCGATCCGCGTCCATCCGTGGCAAAGCCATTGCCTTCCCCAGCCCGTGACCGAAGTGACCGCCAAGCAGAACCTCCTCGACCTCGACCGCTCGGGGCTGGAGGACTTTTTCGCCGACGTGCTCGGCGAGAAGCGCTTCCGCGCGCACCAGGTGATGAAGTGGATCCACCACCGCCACGTCACCGACTTCGAGGAAATGACCGACCTGGGCAAGGCGCTGCGCGCCAAGCTGCAGGAGCGGGCCGAGGTGGTCGTGCCGCAGCTGCACTTCGACAAGGAGTCGGCCGACGGCACCCACAAGTGGCTGCTGGGCATGGATGGCAGGAACGCCATCGAGACCGTCTACATCCCCGACAAGGGCCGCGGCACGTTGTGCGTGTCCTCGCAGGTGGGCTGCGCGCTCAACTGCACCTTCTGTTCCACCGCCACCCAGGGCTTCAACCGCAACCTGTCGACGGCCGAGATCATCGGCCAGGTCTGGGTCGCGGCCAGGCACTTGGGTAACGTGCCCCACAAGCAGCGCCGCCTCACCAACGTGGTGATGATGGGCATGGGCGAGCCGCTGGCGAATTTCGACAACGTCGTGCGTGCCATGAGCGTGATGCGCGACGACCTGGGCTACGGCCTGGCCAACAAGCGCGTGACGCTCTCGACCGCGGGCATGGTGCCGATGATCGACCGCCTGGCCGAGGAGAGCGATGTCTCGCTGGCGGTCTCGCTGCACGCACCCAACGACGACTTGCGCACCAAGTTGGTGCCGCTCAACAGGAAGTACCCGATCGCCCAGCTGATGGAGGCGTGCGTGCGCTACGCCCTGCGCAAGAAGGGCGAATCGGTGACCTTCGAATACACGCTCATGAAGGACGTCAACGACCAGCCCGAGCACGCGCTCGAGCTGGTGCAGCTGCTGCGCGCGTTCGACCGCGCGGTGCAGATGAAGGACGCCGCCAAGATCAACCTCATTCCATTCAACCCGTTCCCCGGTACCCGCTACGAGCGGCCGGGCGACGAGGCCATCCGGGCGTTCCAGAAGCTGCTCAACAGCGCCGGGATGATCGCACCGGTGCGGCGCACGCGCGGCGATGACATCGATGCCGCCTGCGGCCAGCTCAAGGGGCAGGTGGCCGATCGTACGCGCCGCCAGGCCGAGTTCCGTCGCAGCCTGGGTCCGTCCGCCGTCACGGGCGGGGAGGAAGGCCGTGTCCGCAGCTAGGCTGGCGGCAGGCGTGCTGGTGGCGGCCGTGCTTGCGTCGGTCGCGGGCTGTTCCCGGCTGAGTTTCATCAAGCCCAGCGCTGCCCGCGGGAAATCGGAGCAGGTTGCGCCGGTCTATGACGTCAGCGGGAAAGGGCGTCGCCGCAGTGCGGAGGGCGCCTTGCGTGGCCACCTCCTGCGTGGCGAGCAGGCGCTGCGCGAAGGACGCGCGGCCGACGCCGAGTCGGCTGGCCGCAAGGCGGTCGCGGCCGACGGCGGCAGCGAGCTCGCGCACACGCTGCTTGCGCTGGCCCTGGATCGCCAGGGCCGGGCTGGCGACGCGGGGCGGCACTATGCCCGGGCGGCGGAACTCGCACCCGGGTCGGGAGCCGCGCTCAACAACTACGGCAGCTGGCTGTGCCTCAACGGGCGGGCAGCGGAGGCGATGGCCTGGTTCGACCGGGCGCTCGCCGACCGGCGCTACGACAGTCCGGCGTCGGCGCTCGCGAACGCCGGGGCGTGCGCGGTGGAGGGTGGCCAGCCGGAGCGTGCCGAGCGCGATCTCCGGGCGGCACTCGGGCTTGATCCCGTCAATGCCGTTGCACTCGAGGCGCTGGCGCGGCATCTTTATGCACAGGGGGAGTACTTCGAGGCGCGTGCGTTCTCGCAGCGGCGTCTCGATGCGGCGCCAGCCTCGCCGGCTGCGCTACTTATTGCGTCACAGATTGAAGACAAGCTCGGCGACAAGGCTGCCGCCGCTCGTTATGTTCAGCGCCTGCGGTCGGAGTTTCCGCACGCGCAATCAGGGCTGCCCGGGGACAGCACTACACGATGATGCCGCCAGACCACACCGTGACCGACGCCAACAAGGGCTGCGGCCAGCGCCTCCGTAGCGCGCGCGAGGCCGCAGGGCTTTCCATCCAGGACGTCGCCACCCGGCTCAGGATGCCGGTACGCGTGGTCGAGTCGCTGGAGGCCGAGGACTGGAGCCGCCTCGGCGCCCCGGTATTCGTCCGCGGGCAGCTGCGCAGCTACGGCCGCCTCCTCGGCCTCGCTACCGACGTGGTCCACGAGGCGTCCGGGGTCGGGCCGGTGCGCCCGGTCGAACTCAAGCCGCGGACCTACGTGCCGCGCATGCGCATCGTCGCCGAGCAGGCGGCACGACGGCTGGTCTATGTGGTGATCACCGCGGCGATCGCCTTGCCGGTATGGCTGGCAACCCGTCCGCACCTGGCGCCCCAGGACACCGTGTCGGCATCGCTCGACGCGCCGGTCGGCATCCCGGGCGAGGTCGCCGCCCCGCGCGGTCCCACGCCACTGGTGGCGTCCATGGCGCCGGTGAGCCAGCGCCAGGTCGTGCAGCAACCCGCACCGGCGTCCGCGCCGGCCCTTGAACTCCAGCTGTCGGACGACAGCTGGGTCGAGGTCACTGCGCCAGACGGCCGCGTCCTTGAACAGAGCCTGCTGCAGGCCGGCGATATCCGCGGCTTCGCGGCCGGCGAGGTGGGTGCGATCGTGCTCGGCAACGCCAGCGCGGTCGATGTCCGTGCCAACGGGGTCGGGCAGGACCTCGCACCCTACCTGCGGGCGAACGTCGCCCGCTTTACGGTATCCTCTGACGGTTCGCTCGCGCCCGCCGGCCACTGAGCCCGGCGCAGCGGCTGCGACGGCTCCGCCCGGGGCCACGCGCATGAAACCGGCGGCCCGCTCGCGGGCCGTTCCCTTTCCGGTGTCCACACGCCAGACGGCGGCGTGGCGCCTAGCATGATCGGAAGAACATGGCAGTAGACGAGTTGCTCGACGAGCACGAACAGGGCGAACGCGTACGCCAGTGGATCCGCCAGAACGCCATCGGCATCATCGGCGGCATCGCGATCGCGCTTGCCGTGGTCTACGCCTGGGGCAAGTGGCAGGACCACCTCCACGGCGAGCGCCTGGAGAAAGCCGACGCCTACGACGCCGTGGTCGAAGCCGCGGTCGCGGGCGACCCCGGGAAGGCGCGGGCGACCGCCGCGTCGGCCGGGCTCGACGAGGGCATCTACGCCACGCTCGTCCCGCTTGATATCGCCGCGGCACAGGTCCGGGCAGGCGACGGCGAGGCGGCCATCGCGACCCTGTCCGGTATCGGCGAGGCCGATCCGGCACTGGCACCGATCATCGCGCGCCGACTGGCGGTGCTGCTGATCGATGCGGGCCGACCCGACGAGGCCATTGCCGCGCTCGGCGATGCCCGCGACCCGGGCAGCCTCGAGGTGCGCGGCGACGCCGAGCGCGCTGCAGGCCGCCTCGAGCAGGCACGCCAGGCCTATGCCGATGCACTTGTCGCGATCGACGAGGCCGCCTCCCCGCAGCGCAACCTGCTGCGCATCAAGTTGATCGACGCCGGCGGTACGCCGGCAGCCAGCGACGTGGAGCAAGCCGGATGACACAGACGACCAATGCAACACGCCGGGTCGCGGCCCGCACCCTCCTCGTAGTCGCCTGCCTGGCGATGGTCACCGGCTGCAGCACCATTCGCGGCTGGTTTTCCGACGATGACGAGGTCGACACCGGCCCGGCTGAGCTCGTCGAGTTCCAGGCCACCGCCACGCCCACCCGGCTCTGGACGGCGAGCGCCGGCAAGGGCGACGGGCGGACGGGTGTCCGCCAGGGTCCCTTCATCTCCGACGGCGTGGTGTATGCCGCGTCGGTCGAGGGCGGCGTGCGGGCATTCGACCTGCAGAGCGGCCGGAGGCTCTGGCACCACGATTCCGAGCTGCGCCTCTCCGGTGGTCCCGGTGCCGGCGACGGGCTGGTCGTGGCCGGCTCGCTCGACGGCGAGGTCGTGGCCCTCGACGCGGCCACTGGCCAACAGCGCTGGACCGCGAGCGTTCCCAACGAGGTCATCGCGCGGCCGACGGTCGGGCAGGGCCTGGTGGTGGTGCGCTCCAACGATGGCCGCATCACCGCGTTCGACGCCACCAGCGGCGAGCGCCGCTGGTTCTGGGTGCAGGACCTGCCGACCCTGACCGTGCGCGGCAACGCTCCGGTCACCCTGGCGCCGGGCTTTGCCTTCGTCGGGACCGACGAGGGCAACCTGGTCGCGCTGTCGCTGACCGACGGGCGCCTGCTCTGGGAGCAGCCCGTGGCCCAGCCCGATGGCCGTACCGAGCTCGAGCGCATGGCCGATATCGACGGCGCCCCCGTGGTCGATGGTCCTGCGGTCATCGCCAGCAGCTACAGGAACCGCACCATGGCCTTCGAAGGCCCGTCCGGGCGTCCGCTCTGGGCCGCGGAAAGCGGTGGCGCGGGCAGTGTGGGCGTCGCCTCCGACCGCGTGGTCGTGAGCGATGCCGCCGGCACGGTCTGGGGCATCGACAAGTATGTCGGCACCTCCTACTGGCGCCAGCCGGCCCTGGCCCGCCGCGTCCTGAGCCCCGCCGTCGTCCATGGCGCCTACGCGGTCGTCGGCGACCTCGAGGGCTACCTGCACTGGCTGCGGCTTGCGGACGGCGAGTTCGCGGCGCGCACGCGTGCCGGACGCTCGGCGATCGCCGCGCATCCGGCGATCGCGGATGGCGTGATGGTGGTCCAGAACGTCGACGGCGACCTGAGCGCCTGGCGCATCGACTGACACGACGGCATGCTTCCCCTGGTCGCCCTGGTGGGCCGTCCCAACGTCGGCAAGTCGACGCTCTTCAACGCGCTCACGCGCACGCGTGACGCGCTGGTGCACGACCAGCCGGGCGTCACCCGCGACCGCCATTACGGCATCTGCCGGCTGGACGAGGCGCGTCCGTTCGCCCTGGTCGACACCGGCGGCATCGCCGATGGCGGCGTGCACCTCGTGACCGGCGACCTTGCCGGCGCCACTGCGCGCCAGGCCCGTGCCGGCGCCGACGAGGCCGACCTGGTGCTGTTCGTGGTCGACGGCCGCGAAGGGCCGTCTTCGGTCGACGACGAAATCCTGGCCTGGCTGCGCAAGTCCGACAAGCCGGTGTTCCTGGTGGTCAACAAGACCGACGGCGTCGATACGCGCACGGCACTGGCCGAATTCGCGCGCTACGGCTTCCGCGACGTGATCCCGGTGTCGTCCGCCCACAGGCAGGGCCTGGACGGCCTGGTGGACGCCATCCACGAACGGCTGCCGGAGCAGGGCGCCACCGAAGTTCCGGACAGCGATCCCGATCGCATCCGCATCGCCTTCGTGGGCCGGCCCAATGTCGGCAAGTCGACGCTGGTCAATCGCATCCTCGGCGAGGAGCGGATGATCGCCTCCGATGTCGCCGGCACCACCCGGGATTCGATCTCCGCCGACCTCGAGCGCGACGGCCGGCTGTACAGGCTGGTCGACACCGCCGGCATCCGCCGCAAGTCGCGCGTGGACGAGGCGGTCGAGACCTTTTCGATCATCAAGACCCTGGAGTCGATCGAGCACTGCCAGGTCGCCGTGGTGCTCATCGACGCCCGCGAGGGCGTGACCGACCAGGACGCCAACGTGCTGGGCGCGGTGCTCGACGCCGGGCGTGCCCTGGTGATCGCGGTGAACAAGTGGGACGGCCTGGACACCTACCAGCGCGAACAGGTCGAGGCCCTGCTGTCGCGGAAGCTGTCGTTCGTGCCCTGGGCCGAGGCGGTCCGCATCAGCGCCCTGCATGGCTCGGGCCTGCGCGAGCTGTTCAAGGCGATCCACCGCGCCCACGGCTCGGCCACGCGCAGTTTCAGCACCGCCGAAGTGACCCGCGCGGTCGAGATCGCCGCCGAAACCAATCCGCCGCCGGTGGTGCGCGGCCACGCCGCAAAGCTCCGCTTCGCGCATCCGGGGGGCGAGAGTCCGCCGACGATCATCGTCCATGGCACCCGCCTGCGCACGCTCTCCGACAGCTACAAGCGCTACCTGGAGAACTTCTTCCGCAAGCGCTTCAAGCTGGTGGGCACGCCGGTCCGCTTCGTGTTCAAGGAAGGGGACAACCCCTACAAGGACAAGAAGAACATGCTGTCCGAGCGGCAGGTGGCCAAGCGCAAGCGGCTGATCCGGCACGCCAAGCGCGGGAAGTGAACGCCGCGGCGACCACGCTCGGGCTGCTCGCCGGCGGGCGCGCCACGCGCCTGGGGGGGATGGACAAGGCCTGGCTGCAACGCGGCGGCGTGCCACAGGTGCTGCGCCTTGCCGGGCGCGTGCGCGATGAGGTCGACGCGGTGCTGGTCTCCGCCAACCGCGACCGCGGGCGCTACGCGACGCACGGCCTGGTCGCGCTGCCGGACAGACACCCCGGACTGGGGCCGCTTGCCGGCCTCGACGCCCTCGCGGCGGCCTGCGAAACGCCATGGCTGTTGACGCTTCCGGTGGACCTGGTCTCGGTCAACGACTGCCTGTTGCGCAGCCTGCGTGCCGCGGGCGGTCAGGGTGCCTGGGCCGAGGACGACGACGGCCGCCAGCCGCTCGTCGCGCTGTGGTCGACCGCGACGCTGCGCACTGCACTGCCGGCGTCCCTGGGGTCGGGCGACCTCTCGGTGCGCACCCTGCAGGCGCGGATCGGCATGACCGGCGTGCGCTTTGCCGGGCTGCGCTTCGGCAACCTCAATACCCCCGGGGACCTCGCGGCGGGCGGTTTCGAGCCGGGCTGAACATTGCATGCCACGGGCGGGCTCCCGGGCGGGGCGGGGGTCGCGTAGGGTAGGGCCACCTCGGGTAGGCCACAGTCGGCGGGAGTCGGGCGGTGCCGGATAATCGCGCCATGCCTGCAACAGAAATCACACCGCGCGATGCGCAGCGGCGCGTCGAGTGCGGCGGCGCCATCCTTGTCGACGTGCGCGAGGACCATGAGCGGGAGACCGGCATGGCCGAGGGTGCGCGTGGCATTGCCCGCGACGAACTCGAACGCGAACCCGCCTTCCACTTCCACGACCGCGACCAGGAGCTGGTGCTGATCTGCCAGACCGGTGGGCGCTCGATGCTGGCCGCCGAAGCGCTGCAGCGCCAGGGCTATCGCAACGTGGTCTCGGTGCGCGGCGGCACGCTGCGCTGGATCGCCGATGGCCTGCCGATGTCGCGTCCGGACCCCTCCGCGGGCCCGCGCGACGAGGACTTCCATGAGCGCTATTCGCGCCACCTGCTGCTGCCCGAGATCGGCATGCGCGGGCAGAAGAAGCTGCAGGCCTCGCGCGTGCTGATGCTGGGCGCGGGCGGGCTGGGGTCGCCGGCCGCCTTCTATCTTGCCGCGGCGGGCATCGGCGATCTGCGCATCGCCGACGACGATGTGGTCGAGCGCAGCAACCTGCAGCGCCAGATCCTGCATGCGGACGCGGACATCGGCATGCGCAAGGTCGACTCGGCCGAGGTGCGGCTGTCCGCGCTCAATCCGCGCCTGCGGATCGAGGCGGTGCCCGAGCGCGTGAGCTCGTCCAACATCGACAGGTTGATGGAGGGCGTGGACGTGGTGGTCGACGGCGCCGACAACTTCCCCGTGCGCTACCTGCTCAACGATGCCTGCGTCCGCCATGCGGTGCCGCTGGTCTACGGCGCCGTGCACAGGTTCGACGGCCAGGTCAGCGTGTTCGATGCCGGTCGCCACCGCGGCGAGGCCCCGTGCTACCGCTGCCTGTTCCCCGAACCGCCGCCGGCCGAAGCCGCGCCCAACTGCAGCGAGGCCGGGGTGCTCGGCGTGCTGCCGGGCGTGGTCGGGATGCTGCAGGCGACCGAGGCGCTGAAGCTGCTGCTGCACATCGGCGAACCCTTGCGCGGACGCCTGCTCAACTTCGATGCGCTCGGCATGCGCATGCGCGAGACCCGCTTGACGCCGGATCCGGACTGCGCGGTCTGCGCGCCCGGGCGGGAATTCCAGGGCTATATCGACTACGCGGCCTTCTGCGCCGGCTGAGCGTGTCCTCCGCGTGAGCGGTGCGCGCCGGACGCTCCGCTAGGCTCCCGTTCCCGGGATTCGGAGAGGCGGATGAGCGAGCGGGTTCGAGGGTGGACGTGCCTGGCCGTGTTGGCGGCAATGGGCGCCGTCATGGCGATGGCCCCGGCGCTTGCAGCCGATCCATGCCCCCTGCTGCGCGCGCAGCAGTCCGCGCCGGAGCTGGCCACGCGCATCGCCGCGGTCGCCTGCGAGGAACACCAGGCCTGGCATCGTCCCTTCATCGACGGGGAGGGTCGGCTCGCGGGCTCCATCGTGCGCGAGGCCGAATCGGCACTGCTGGCCAACGGCCAGCCCGCCTGGCAGCGCGTGGCCGACTACTGGCGCGGCAGCGGGCTGCTGGGGCAGGTGATGCAGCGTCCGGGGGCCGCGGATTGTGTCGGTGCCGGCGCGGGGCAGGGCGCGGCCGCCTGCCGCGCGTTCGTCGTGGATACGCCGTGGTCGGCGGCGTTCGTCTCCTGGGTGATGCGGCGCGCGACCCTGCCGGGCTTCGGCGCCTCGGCAAGCCACGTCGACTATGTGCGCGCTGCCTATCGGGATCCCGGAGGCAGCGCGTACCGCATTGCGGATCCGCGCGCAGCGCGCCCTGGGCGCGGCGACCTGCTGTGCTACGTGCGGGTGCCGGGGCGGAGTTTCGGCTTCGGCGGCCTGGCCACCCTGCTGAGCGGGGATGGCGGCGGGCTGGGCATGCATTGCGACGTCGTGGTCTCGGCCGGCGAAGACGGCAGCCGCATGGCGCGGCTGGTCGGCGGCAACGTGCTGGACGGCGTGACGATGCGACTGCTGCCGCTGACCGCGGGTGGGCACTTCGCGGACCTGCCGGCGCGGCTGGAAGGAGATCCGGCCTGCAGTCCGGACACACCGGCCGCCTGCAGTGCCAATCGCCAGGACTGGGCGGCGCTGCTGCAACTGCGCCCGCAGGCCGAGCTCGCCGCGCTGGCGCCACCGCCGCCGATGGAGGGCCCTGCCAGCCTGCCCGCGGCGCCGGGTTGCTGCGTGCATTGCGTGGTGGGTGGCGGCGTGCCGCGCTGCCCGGCGGGTGGAGCGCCGCCCCCGCGCTGACGCCAAGCGCTTCGGCCCCGGGTTCGCGGCGCGGGCGTGATCGGCGACAATGGCTGTTTCCGCGCGAACCACAGCCAGGCATGTCCGAAACCACCTCCACGGCCCGCATCCTCGACGGCAAGGGCATAGCCGACCAGTTGCTGGATTCGCTCCGCGTCCGCGTCGAAGCACGCGTGGCCGCCGGCCACGCGCCGCCGGGCCTTGCCGTGGTGCTCGTGGGGGACAATCCGGCCTCGCGCTCCTACGTGCGCAACAAGCGCCGCGCGGCCGGCATCGTCGGCATCCGGGCCTTCGACCATGACCTGCCCGAGGGCACGACCGAAGCAGAACTGCTGGCGCTGATCGACCGGCTCAATGCCGATCCGGAGGTGCACGGCATCCTGGTGCAGCTGCCGCTGCCCGGCATCCCCGACGCCACGCGCCTGATCCACCGCATCGATCCGCGCAAGGACGTCGACGGGTTCCATCCGGAGAACGTGGGCCACCTGGCCCTGCGCCAGTTCGGCCTGCGTCCGTGCACCCCGCGTGGCATCACCACCCTGCTGGCCTGGACCGACCGTCCGGTGCGCGGGCAGAGCGCGACCATCGTCGGCGTCAGCAACCATGTCGGCCGGCCGATGGTGCTGGAGCTGATGATCGCCGGCTGCACGGTCACCGCCTGCCACAAGTTCACCCCGCCCGACGTGTTGCGTCGCCACGTGGGCGAGGCCGACATCCTGGTGGTGGCGGTCGGCCGGCCGGGCATGATTCCCGGCGACTGGATCAAGCCGGGTGCGGTCGTGATCGACGTCGGCATCAACCGCCTGGACGACGGTCGCCTGGTGGGCGACGTGCAGTTCGACGAAGCGGCGCGGCGCGCCAGCTGGATCACGCCCGTGCCCGGTGGCGTGGGCCCGATGACCGTGGCCACGCTGATGGAGAACACGCTCGAGGCCGCCGAGGCGCTGGACGGCGCTGACAACGCCGGCTGAGCGGCACGCGGCATCCCGCGGGGCCATGCGCGGCGGCTGCCCGGGCGCGGTACAATTGCGTGCTTCACCCCCACTGGTCCCGCCATGCTGCGCATCCAGGCTGACGCGCTCACCTTCGACGACGTCTCGCTCGTCCCGGCGCATTCCACGGTCCTGCCCAAGGACGTCTCCCTCTCCACCCGCCTGACGCGCGACCTGCGCCTGAACATGCCGATCGTGTCCGCCGCCATGGACACCGTCACCGAGGCGCGCCTGGCCATCGCGATGGCCCAGCTGGGCGGCATCGGCATCGTGCACAAGAACATGTCGGCCGAGCGCCAGGCGGCGCAGGTGCTGCAGGTCAAGAACTTCGAGGCCGGCGTCATCCGCGAGCCGTTCACCGTCGGCCCGCAGACCTCGATCGGCGAGGTGCTCAAGCTCACCCGCGCGCGCAACATCTCCGGCGTGCCGGTGGTGGATGGCGACCAGCTGGTGGGCATCGTCACCGGGCGCGACATGCGCTTCGAGAAGAAACTCGACGATCCCGTGCGCAACATCATGACCCGCAAGGACAGGCTGGTCACGGTGAAGGAGGGCGCCAGCGACGAGGAGGTCATGGAGCTGCTGCACCGCCACCGCATCGAGAAGGTGCTGGTGGTCAATGACGCGTTCCAGCTGCGCGGGCTGATCACGGTCAAGGACATCCAGAAGGCGCAGGACAACCCCAACGCCGCCAAGGACGCGTCCGAGAGCCTGCTGGTCGGCGCCGCGGTCGGCGTGGGTGGCGATACCGAGGAGCGCATCGAGCGCCTGGCCGCGGCCGGCGTGGACGTGATCATCGTCGACACCGCGCACGGCCATTCGCAGGGCGTGATCGACCGCGTGGCCTGGGCGAAGAGGCATTACCCGCATCTGCAGGTGGTCGGCGGCAATATCGTGACCGGCGATGCTGCGCTCGCGCTGATGGACGCCGGTGCCGACGCGGTCAAGGTCGGCGTGGGCCCGGGGTCGATCTGCACCACGCGCGTGGTCGCGGGCGTGGGCGTGCCGCAGATCACGGCGGTCGACATGGTCGCCTCCGCGCTGCAGGACCGCATCCCGCTGATCGCCGACGGCGGCATCCGCTATTCCGGCGACATCGGCAAGGCGCTGGCCGCCGGCGCGTCGACGGTGATGATCGGCGGCCTGTTCGCCGGCACCGAGGAAACGCCCGGCGAAACCGAGCTCTACCAGGGCCGCAGCTACAAGAGCTATCGCGGCATGGGCAGCCTGGGCGCGATGGAGAAGGGCTCGAGCGACCGCTACTTCCAGGACGCCACCGCGGCCGACAAGCTGGTGCCGGAAGGCATCGAGGGCCGCGTGCCCTACCGCGGGCCGCTCTCGGGCGTGATCCACCAGCTGATCGGCGGCCTGCGCGCGACGATGGGCTATGTCGGCTGTGCCAGCATCGATGAGATGCGGCAGAAGCCGCAGTTCGTGAAGATCACCGGCGCCGGCCAGCGCGAGAGCCACGTCCACGACGTGCAGATCACCAAGGAACCGCCGAACTACCGGGCCGGTTGACCATGGCGCGCCGCAGTTCCCACCGTACCACCTCGCCCGCGCGGCGTATCCTGCTGCGCGGCATCGCCGTCGCGCTCCTGGTGGCCTTCGCGCTGTACGGCTACAGCTTCTACCGCGGCTGGCAGCTGCGCGATTCCTGCACCGGCAACGGTGGCGAATGGAACGCGGAGCTCGAGCAGTGCACCTTCCGCCTGGCGCTGCCCGAGCAGTCGCCTCCCGACACTACGCCATGACCGACCTGCACCGCGACAAGATCCTGATCCTCGATTTCGGCGCGCAGTACACGCAGCTGATCGCGCGCCGCGTGCGCGAGCTGGGCGTCTACTGCGAGATCTGGGCCTGGGACCATGATCCGTCCGAGATCGCCGCCTATGGCGCCCGCGGCATCATCCTGTCCGGTGGGCCCGAGTCGACCACGGTGGACGAGTGCCCGCGTGCGCCGCAGGAGGTGTTCGACAGCGGCCTTCCGCTGCTCGGCATCTGCTACGGCATGCAGACCATGGCCAAGCAGCTGGGCGGCGAGACCGAGGCTGCGGACGCGCGCGAATACGGCCATGCCGAAGTGACGCTCGTGGCCGCCGACAGCCTGTTCGGCGACCTGCGCGACCACCTCGGCCTGCCGCCGCGCCTTGACGTGTGGATGAGCCACGGCGACCACGTGTCGAAGGCGCCGCCCGGGTTCACGGTGACGGCGAAGACCTCGCGCGTGCCGGTGGCGGCCTTCGCCAACGAGGAAAAGCGCTGGTACGGGGTGCAGTTCCATCCCGAGGTCACGCACACGAAGTCGGGACAGGCGCTGCTGCGCCGGTTCGTGGTCGACATCTGCGGTTGCGAGACGTTGTGGACGGCCGAGCAGATCATCGAGGACCAGATCGCCCGCGTGCGCGAGCAGGTCGGCTCGGACGAAGTGATCCTGGGGCTGTCGGGAGGCGTCGACTCTTCCGTCGTGGCGGCGCTCCTGCATCGCGCCATAGGCGAGCAGCTGACCTGCGTCTTCGTCGACACGGGACTGCTGCGCTGGAAGGAAGGCGAGCAGGTGATGGCGACCTTCGCCGACGCCTCCGATGCCCATGGCCTGGGCATCCGCGTGATCCGCGTCGATGCGCGCGAGCGCTATTTCAAGGCACTGGCCGGGGTCACGGATCCGGAAGCCAAGCGCAAGATCATCGGCAACCTGTTCGTGGAGATCTTCGACGAGGAGGCCGCGAAGCTTGCGAATGCGAAGTGGCTGGCGCAGGGCACGATCTATCCGGACGTGATCGAGTCGGCCGGCAGCAAGACCGGCAAGGCGCATGTGATCAAGAGCCACCACAACGTCGGTGGACTGCCCGAGCACATGAAGATGGGGCTGGTGGAGCCGCTGCGCGAGCTGTTCAAGGACGAGGTGCGGCGGATCGGCGTGGCGCTGGGGCTGCCCCACGAGATGGTGTACAGGCACCCGTTCCCGGGTCCGGGCCTGGGCGTGCGCATCCTGGGCGAGGTCAGGCCGGAGTACGCGGACATCCTGGCGCGTGCGGATGCGATCTTCATCGAGGAGCTGCGCCAGGCCGGCCTGTACGACCGCACCAGCCAGGCCTTTGCGGTCTTCCTGCCGGTGAAGTCGGTGGGCGTGGTGGGCGATGCGCGCGCCTACGAGTGGGTGATCGCGTTGCGGGCGGTGGAGACGATCGACTTCATGACGGCGCACTGGGCGCACCTGCCGTACGACTTCCTGGGGCGGGTGTCGAACCGGATCATCAACGAGGTGCGGGGGGTGTCGCGCGTGGTGTATGACATCAGCGGGAAGCCGCCGGCGACGATCGAGTGGGAGTAGGGCGGTCGTTCGTGCCTGTCCGTGGATGAAGAAGCCCGCCTTGCGCGGGCTTTTTCGTGCCCGGGGGGGTTGGCCCGGATGTTCCCCGTGGCGCGCCGATAGGGCGCTGCTCCGGGGTGTCGATCGGGCAGTCGCTTTCTGGGAGCGCGCGAGGCCCGGGCCGTACCCGGGGGGTGTGCTACGCCGTCCTGTCCGCGTCCTGCTC
>DATBUS010000090.1:0-64557 GCA_036515815.1 Luteimonas sp. | reverse complement strand
GGTCGGCGACCCCGGCGTCCGGCAAGCCCACCGCTTGGCTCCAGCAGGACGCCGCCGTATCGGCCGATCCGGACGCGCCGGCTGCACAGGGTTCCGCGGATGCGGGAGGCGAGCCGACGGACGCCTCCGCCGCTGTCGCGCCGGCACCCACGGGCCAGGCGGCGGCAGTGCCCGGGCCCGAGCGCGCCACGAGCGGCGCAGCCATCTACCAGCGCTTCGTCGAAGGCTTGGCGCAGCCGGGTTGCGAGGACGCGAGCCCACGCTGGCGCGCGCATTTCGCCCATGTGCCCGGGCAGCTCGCCGCGAACGAAGGCGAGGTGTTGCCGCTTTTCGGCTACGTCGTCGACGCGTTGCGGGCCGCCCACCTTCCGACCGAATACGCGCTCATTCCCTTCGTCGAAAGTGGCTACCGGCCCGGCGCACGCAGCAGCAGCGGTCCCGCCGGCCTCTGGCAATTCATCGCGGTGACCGCGCGCAACCACCAGATCCCGGTCCGCAAGGGCTACGACGGCCGGCTGTCGCCCGTGGACGCCACCCGCGCGGCGGTGCGCTACCTGAAGACCCTGCACGGCATGTTCGCCGGCGACTGGCGACTGGCCGTCATGGCCTTCAATGCCGGCGAGTACCGCGTGCTCGGCGCGCTGCGTCGCCACGGCCAACGCCCGGCGGACGCCGATCCGGAACGGCTCGAAAGCCTGGCCGGCATCACCCGCGCCTATGTGCGCAAGCTGCATGCACTGTCCTGCCTGATGGTCGAAGCCGGCAGCGATGCTGCCTGGGCGCAGTCGCTCGACCGTCCCGTGACCCGGCTGGTCGCCGTCGACCTCGGCGAGGAGCCGGCCGGCCTCGACGGCTACGCACGGCGCCATGGCCTGGATGCTGCACGCCTGCGGCGCCTCAATCCGGCACTGTCCGGCAGCGCGCCCCGCGGGCAGAAGGTGCTGGTCCCCGCCGTGGCCGCGAGCCCGGCGGCGGCGGCCGTGGCAAACTAGCCGGCCCACTCCACCGGGTCGAACACACCATGGGATTCCTGCAGGGCAAGCGTGCACTGATCACCGGCATCGCCAGCCAGCGTTCCATCGCCAATGGCATCGCCGAAGCGATGCACCGCGAAGGCGCCGAACTGGCCTTCACCTACCAGAACGACAAGCTGAAGTCGCGGGTCGAGGATGTCGCCGCGCGCCTGGGCGGTGGTCCTTCGTTCCCGCTGGACGTCACCAACGACGCCCAGATCGACGCCCTGTTCGCCGATCTCGGCAGGCACTGGCCAGACGGCTTCGACATCCTCGTGCACGCCATCGCCTTCGCGCCGCGCGAAGCGATCGCCGGGCAGTTCCTGGACGGCCTCTCGCGCGAGGCGTTCTCGACCGCGCAGGACATCTCGGCCTATTCGCTCGCGGCCCTGGCCAAGGGCGCGCGTCCGCTGATGCAGGGGCGCAAGGGGTCGATCCTCACGCTGTCCTATCTCGGCGCCGTGCGCACGCTGCCCAGCTACAACGTGATGGGCGTGGCCAAGGCGAGCCTCGAGGCCACCGTGCGCTACCTGGCCTACAACCTTGGCCCGGAGGGCATCCGCGTCAACGCGATCTCGGCCGGGCCGATCAAGACGCTCGCCGCCGCGGGCATCGGCGGCTTCCGCAGGATCCTGGGGCATGTCGAGTCGCATGCGCCGTTGCGGCGCACGGTGACGATCGAGGACGTGGGCAATGTCGCCGCGTTCCTCGGCTCCGACCTCGCCTCGGGCATCACCGGCGAAGTGACCTATGTCGATGCCGGCTACAACATCGTCAGCATGACCGGGCTCGAAGAGCCGGCGGGTGAAGCGGCGGCCGACTGAGGCCTCCACCCAGGGCCGTCGGCGCGGATGCGCGGCGGCCAGACGCGAAGAAGCCCGGCAATGCCGGGCTTTCTTCATGTCCAGCGAACCCGGGCGCGGCCGTCACCGCGCCCGGAACAGGCCGCCGTCAGAGCCGCGCTTCGACCGTGGTCACGCGCATGCGCTGGCGCAGGGCGCGGATCAGCGCCATCGTGTCCTCGTCGCCCGCCATCCGTGCCAGCTGGCCCTGCAGCATCGCGCGCTCCTCGGCGCTGGCAGCCGCGGCATCGCCCGGCGTCACCTTCTCGACGGCGTAGACCACCACGCTGCCGTCGTCCTGCAGCACACGGCCGGCCGAAACCTTGCCCTCCGCAGGCGCCGGCGCGGAGAAGATCGCCTCGTTGGCCTGCGCAGACGGCATCGGCATGCCACGCGGGGTCGCCGGCATCGGCATGAACATCCAGCCGCGCGCACGGGCCACCTCGGCCAGCGGCGTGCCGCCGGTGACCTCGGCCACGGCCGCGTCCGCCTGGGCCAGAAGTGCCTTGCTGGCGCGGTCCGCACGGACTGCGGCGACCACCTCGTCGCGCACGTCGGCGAGTGGGCGCTCGCGCTCCGGCTCGTGCGAGGTGACCCGGATCAGCACGCTGTGGTTCGGCGCCAGTTCGATCGGATCGCTGACCGTGCCGTCCTGGACCAGGGTGTCGGAGAAAGCGGCGCGCTGCACCAGCGGATTGGCGGCAATGCCTTCGCCACCACCGCGGGTGAACGGCCCCGCCTTCTGCACGGGCAGGCCCGCCTCGCGCGCAGCGGGGGCCAGCGAACCCGGGTTGCGGTACACCTGGTCCACCAGGCGGCCGATGAGGTCGTTGAAGGCCAGTTCGCCATCGGTGACCGCCTGCGCTGCGGCGAGCTCCTCGCGCGCCTCCTCGAACGGGATCTCCTTGCCCTCGCGCACTTCACGCACGAGCAGCACGTGCCAACCGAAATCGGTCAGCACGGGTTCGCTGGGCGCCCCGGGTTCGACGGCCGCCACCGCGTTGTCGAAGCTCTCGCCCATGATCCCGGATTCAAGCCAGCCCAGATCGCCGCCGGATGCCTTCGAACCTTCGTCGTCCGATTCAGCGCTGGCAATGGCGGCGAAGTCCGCACCCGGGGCGCGTGCCTTCGCGGCGATCGCATCGGCACGGGTTTTGGCGGCATCACGCGCGGCGGCGTCGGCCCCCTCGGGCACGCGCACGAGGATATGCGACACCAGCCGCTGGTCCGGCTCGACGAAGCGCGACTTCTCCTGTTCGTAGCGCGTGCGCAGGGTCGCCTCGTCGGCTGGCTGGCCCTCGGGCACCGCGGCGGAGGTGATCTCGACGTACTCGATGGTCACCTGCTCCGGCGCGCGGTATTCAGCGCGGTGGGCCTCGTACCAGGCCTGGATGTCCTCGGCCGACACGGCAGCGGTGTCGGCTTCCGGTGCCGGCAGCATCGCCACCGACGCATCACGCTGCTGGCCGAGCAACTCCATCGTGCGTTCGAGCTGGCCTTCGGTCGCGAAGGCGGTCTCGGCGACGCGCCTGGGCAGGACCAGCATCTGCAGGCGGGCGCGGAGGTCTTCCTGGTGTTCGCGCGGCGTCTGCACCGGCACGCGCGACTGCAACAGCATCTGGTAGCGCTGCGGATCGAAGCGCCCCTCGACCTGGAACTCCGGCATCGCCTGCAGCACCTCGCGAACCTGCTCGTCACCGACGGCGAGGCCGGCGCTCTCGGCGGCAAGGCCGAGCACCGTGCGGTCGACGAGCTGGTCGAGTACGGCGAGCTTGTTCTCGACCTGCTCGAACGCGCGCGCATCGAACGCATCGCCCTGGGTCGCACGCGCCTGCTGGCGTGCGATCTCGAATTCGGTACGGAACTCGTCCGGCGACACCTCGCGCGACACCCAGACCGCCTTGCGGACCGGCCAGACGTCGGGCGCGGAACGCCACCAGGACGGGGGTGCCTCGACCTTTGCCGCATAGTTCGCCCCGCTCTGGAACAGATACTGCTCCATGCCGAAGAAGGCGAACGGGATCGCCAGCAGGATGACGATCACCACGGCAATCCAGCCGGAGGTCTTTTCTCGAAGAGCTTGCAGCATGTCTGGGCACGCGTTGGACGTAGCCGCGCAGTTTAGCGCATGCCCGCATCGCGCGGCCCGGCAGGCCGAAAAAGAAGAAAGGCGCCCTTTCGGGCGCCTTCCTGGTGTGACTGGCGGAGTGGACGGGACTCGAACCCGCGACCTCCGGCGTGACAGGCCAGCATTCTAACCAACTGAACTACCACTCCGCGTTGTCGAACCTGTTGCGAACGTCAGACCCTGCTGGTGGGTGCTGAGGGGATCGAACCCCCGACCCTCTCCTTGTAAGGGAGACGCTCTACCGCTGAGCTAAGCACCCTAGCGGAGCTGCTTAGTTTACTGCATCTTTCAGAGCTTTGCCAGCCTTGAAGACAGGATTTTTCGAAGCGGCGATCGCGATCTCTTCGCCGGTGCGCGGATTGCGGCCCGTGCGCGCGGCGCGCTCCTTGACCTGGAAGGTACCGAAGCCGACCAGGGCAACGGAATCGCCCTGCTTCAGCGCCTTGCCCACGGACGACAGCACCGCGTCGACAGCGCGCGCGGCATCGGCCTTGGACAGGTTGGCCTCGTCGGCAACGGCCTGGACCAGATCATTCTTGTTCATCTATTCGGTGCTCCTGCGCAGCACGTGGCCGCTCGTTTGGTGGCGGGCCTGCGGGCGGTCATGCCGCCGGCGGCTCCGGGATCGCGTGCGGCGCGAAGCCGTCGATGCGAGCGCGACTTTATACCAGCGCGCCCGCACCCACGCAACAGAAAGCGTGCGCGCCGTCAGTGCTTGACGGCTGCGCGCGTCGACGGCTTGCGCGTTGCACGCGGGGTCGCCGCAACAACCTCGCCCGCCTGCTTCACCGGCGACAACGGACGCTCGAGTGCCAGGTCCAGCACTTCGTCGATCCACTTCACCGGCACGATCTTCATGCCGTCGGTGACGTTCTTCGGGATATCCGCCAGGTCCTTGCGGTTCTCCTCCGGGATGATGACGGTGGTGATGCCACCGCGGAGCGCTGCAAGCAGCTTCTCCTTGAGTCCACCGATCGCGGTGACCTTGCCGCGCAGCGTGATCTCGCCGGTCATCGCCACGTCGGCGCGCACCGGGATCTTCGTCAGCGTGGACACCAGCGAGGTCGCCATCGCGATACCCGCACTGGGACCGTCCTTGGGCGTCGCGCCATCCGGCACGTGCACGTGCACGTCGTGCTTCTGCAGGAAGTCGAGCTCGAGGCCCAGCCGCTCCGCGCGCGCGCGCACCACCGACAACGCGGCCGACGCCGACTCCTTCATGACATCGCCCAGCTGGCCGGTCAGCGTGAGCTGGCCCTTGCCCGGGATCAGGGTGGACTCGATCTGCAGCAGGTCCCCACCGACCTCGGTCCAGGCAAGGCCCGTGACCAGGCCGATCTCGTTGTCCTGTTCCGCGCGCCCGAAATCGTAGCGACGCACGCCGAGATACTTGTCCAGGTTCTTCGAGTTGACGACAAGCGCGCGCGCCTTCTTCTTCTGCGGGCCCGCCAGCGCCAGCTCCTTCACCACCTTGCGGCAGATCTTGGCGATCTCCCGCTCAAGGCTGCGCACGCCGGATTCACGCGTGTAATAACGGACGATGTCCTGCACCGCGTCCTCGCCCACCTTGAGCTCGCCCTCGCGCAGGCCGTTGGCCTTGACCTGCTTGGGCAGCAGGTAGCGCATGGCGATCTTGATCTTCTCTTCCTCGGTGTAGCCGGGAATGCGGATCACTTCCATGCGGTCGAGCAGTGGACCCGGGATGTTGAGCGAGTTCGAGGTCGCCACGAACATCACTTCCGACAGGTCGAGGTCGACCTCCAGGTAGTGGTCGTTGAACGCATTGTTCTGCTCCGGGTCCAGCACCTCGAGCAGCGCGGACGACGGATCACCGCGGAAGTCCATCGACATCTTGTCGATCTCGTCGAGCACGAAGAGCGGGTTCCGGGCACCGGCCTTGTTGAGGTTCTGGACGATACGGCCCGGCATCGAGCCGACATAGGTCCGGCGGTGGCCGCGGATCTCGGCCTCGTCGCGCACGCCACCCAGCGACATGCGCACGAACTTGCGGTTGGTGGCCTTGGCGATCGACTGGCCGAGCGAGGTCTTGCCCACGCCGGGAGGACCGACGAGACAGAGGATGGGGCCCTTCATCTTCGACACGCGGGATTGCACCGCGAGGTATTCGAGGATGCGGTCCTTCACCTTTTCCAGGCCGTAGTGGTCGGCGTCGAGCACGTCCTGCGCGACCTTCAGGTCCTTGCGCACCTTGCTCCGCTTCTTCCACGGCACGCCCAGCAGCCAGTCGAGGTAGTTGCGCACCACCGCGGCCTCGGCCGCCATCGGCGACATCTGCTTGAGCTTGTTGAACTCGCTCTTCGCCTTGGCTTCGACCGCCTTGGGCATCCCGGCGGTGGCGATCTTCCGCGCGATCTCCTCGATGTCGTTGGGCGCGTCGTCCATCTCGCCCAGTTCCTTCTGGATCGCCTTCATCTGCTCGTTGAGGTAGTACTCGCGCTGCGACTTCTCCATCTGCGATTTCACGCGCCCGCGGATGCGCTTCTCCATCTGCTGCACGTCGATCTCGCCGTCGACCAGGCCGACCAGCATCTCCAGTCGCTCGGCGGTGCCGAAGGTTTCCAGCAGGCGCTGCTTCTCGCCCAGGCGCACGCCCAGGTGCGCGGCGACGGTGTCGGCCAGGCGCGAAGGTTCGTCGATACCGGCGAGCGTCTGCAGCAGCTCCGGCGGCAGCTTGCGGTTGGTCTTGACGTACTGCTCGAACAGGCCCATCAGCGAACGCGCGATGGCCTCGATCTCGCGCGGCTCGCGGTCCCCGGCCGGTTCGACCACGGTGCCCATGCCGGCCAGCGTGCCATCGACTTCTCGGATCGCGTCGATCGTCGCGCGTGCAACACCCTCCACCAGCACCTTGATGGTGCCATCGGGAAGCTTCAGCAGTTGCAGCACCTGCGCGAGCGTCCCGACAGGGTGCAGGTCGTCGGCGCCCGGGTCATCGGTCTCGGCCGACTTCTGCGCCACCAGCAGGACCTGCTTGTCGCCCTCCATCGCCAGGTCGAGGGCGCGGATCGACTTGTCGCGGCCGACGAACAGCGGGATGACCATGTGGGGGAAAACCACGACATCGCGCAGCGGCAGGACCGGCAGGTCGATGGTGGCGGGCTGGGAGGTGCTCATCGGGACTCCTGGGATGGCGGGCGGCAGGGCACCGCATGGACCCTGTTATGGGGCCCGCCCGGGGGTGATGCAAGCATCATCGAAGCGCCCTTTCCGGGCACCGCGCGAGGGTGGCGTTCAGGAACGAGCGGCCCCTGGCGCGGCAAGGCCGCGCACCGGAAAGGGCTCACGCGAAGAGATGCCGCGGGAGCCGCAGCCGCGGCCCCGCGTGGGCGCGTCAGTCGCCCGATGCCGCCTTCGCAGGCGGCGCGGGCGGCGTTTCGTAGATCAGGTAGGGATCGGACTTGTGCTCGATCACCGACTCGTCCACCACCACCTTGCTGACGTTTTCCTGCGAGGGCAGGTCATACATTGTGTCCAGCAGCACCGATTCGACGATGGTGCGCAGGCCGCGGGCGCCGGTCTTGCGCTTGAGCGCCTTGCGCGCAATCGCCGAGAGCGCGTCGGGGCGGAACTCGAGGTCCACGCCTTCCATCTCAAAGAGCTTGCGGAACTGCTTGGTGATGGCGTTCTTCGGCTCGGACAGGATCTTGACCAGGGCGGCCTCGTCCAGTTCCTCGAGCGTCGCCACCACCGGCAGGCGGCCCACGAACTCCGGAATCAGCCCGAACTTGATCAGGTCCTCCGGCTCGACGTCCGCCAGCACCTTGCCGACCTCGGCCTTGCGCTCGGAGCTCTTCAGCTTGGCGCCGAAGCCGATGCCGCCCGCTTCGGTGGAGCGCTGCTGGATGATCTTGTCCAGGCCCGCGAACGCGCCGCCCACGATGAACAGGATGTTGCGCGTGTCGACCTGCAGGAATTCCTGCTGCGGATGCTTGCGCCCGCCCTGCGGCGGCACGCTGGCCACGGTGCCTTCGATCAGCTTCAGCAGCGCCTGCTGCACGCCTTCGCCGGACACGTCGCGGGTGATCGACGGGTTCTCGCTCTTGCGCGAGATCTTGTCGATCTCGTCGATGTAGACGATGCCCTGCTGCGCCTTCTCGACGTCGTAGTCGCACTTCTGCAGCAGCTTCTGGATGATGTTCTCGACATCCTCGCCGACGTAGCCGGCCTCGGTCAGCGTCGTGGCATCGGCCATGGTGAACGGCACGTTCAACATGCGAGCCAGCGTCTCGGCCAGCAGTGTCTTGCCCGAGCCGGTGGGGCCGACCAGGAGGATATTGGACTTGGCGAGCTCGACCTCGTCGTTCTTCTGCCGGCTTTCGATGCGCTTGTAGTGGTTGTACACCGCCACGGCAAGCGTCTTCTTGGCCCGCTGCTGACCGATCACGTACTGGTCGAGGACCTCGAGGATCTCCTTCGGCTTGGGCAGCGAGCTGCGCGCACTCTGCGCCTTCTCCTCGAGTTCCTCGCGGATGATGTCGTTGCACAGTTCCACGCATTCATCGCAGATGAACACGCTCGGGCCCGCGATCAGCTTGCGGACCTCGTGCTGGCTCTTCCCGCAGAACGAGCAGTAGAGGATCTTGCTGCTGTCGCCGGAACGGCCCTGTCTGTCTTCGGTCATGCCTTCGCCAATCGGTGAAACGGGGTGAACGTCGAGAATAGCACCCGGGCCCCGGGCCGCAAGCGCAGCGGGGCGGGCGTCCGCGGGGGGTCCCGCGGCCTGTGACGCTGGTCCGGCCCGCCCGTCAGGCGGGCTGGATCGACTCTTCGGGGCGGCGCTCGAGCACCTGGTCGACCAGGCCGTAGTCGCGCGCGGCCTCGGCGCTCTTGAAGTTGTCGCGCTCGGTGTCGGTCGCGATCGTCTCGATCGACTGGCCGGTGTGGCGCGACAGGATCTCGTTCAGGCGCTGCTTCATCGACAGGATCTCGCGGGCGTGGATGTCGATGTCCGTGGCCTGGCCCTGGAAGCCGCCCAGGGGCTGGTGGATCATCACCCGCGAGTTCGGCAGGGCGTAGCGCTTGCCTGCCGCGCCCGCGGCCAGCAGCAGCGCGCCCATGCTGGCGGCCTGGCCGACGCAGATGGTGCTGACGTCGGGCCGGATGAACTGCATGGTGTCGTAGATCGCCATGCCGGCGGTGACGATACCGCCGGGCGAGTTGATGTACAGGTTGATGTCCTTCTCGGGGTTCTCCGCCTCGAGGAAGAGCATCTGGGCCACGATCACATTGGCCACGTGGTCGTCGATCGGCCCGACCAGGAAGATCACCCGCTCCTTCAGCAGGCGCGAATAGATGTCGTACGCGCGCTCGCCGCGGCTGGTCTGCTCGACCACCATCGGAACGAGGTTGAGGGCCTTGGTCTGGATGCTCATTTCAATCCTGTGTCGACGGGGCGTCACGCCTGCGGCGCGATCGCCTCCTGGAAGGTCAGCTGCTTGTCGGTGTGCTCGGCGCGCTCGGCGATCCAGTCGATCACCTGCTCCTCCATCACCCGGTTCTGCAGTCCACCCATAAGCTGGGGATCGTTCCGGTACAAGTCAATGACCTGCTGCGGCTCCTCGTAGGTGGAGGCGATCAGGCGCAGGGTCTCGTCCAGGCGCTTGCGGTCCAGCACCAGCTGGTGCTTCCGGGCGACCTCGCCCACCAGCAGGCCGACCAGCACGCGCTTGCGCGCCGGCTCCATGAAGTTCTCGTGGGCGTTGGCCGGGGGCTGCGACGGGCGGCCCTGGCGGCGGTTCTGCTCGGCGACCTGCGCCACCAGCGCGCGGGCTTCCTGCTCGACCAGGTTAGGCGGCAGTTCAACGCCGGCATAGGCCTCGACCAGCTGCTCACCGACGGCGCGGCGCAGGCGGTTCATCAGCGCGCCCTTCAGTTCGCGCTCGAGGTTGGTGCGGATGTCGGCGCGGAACTGCTCCATCTCGCCGCTCTTGACACCGAAGCTGCGGATGAACGCGGCATCGGCCTCGGGCAGCACGGCCTCGGAGACCTGCTCCGCCTTCAGGTGCACCTTCGCGGTCTTCCCGGCGAGCTGGGGCACGCGCCAGTCAGCCGGGAAAGCGACCTCGACGTCCTTCTCGTCGCCGGTGGACATGCCAACCAGGGCCTGCTCGATGTCGGGCAGCATGTTGCCGGAGCCGATCACCGAGACGCCGCGCTCGACGCCCTCGGCGGGCAGGCGCTCGCCGTCCACTTCCGACCAGGTCTCGATGTCGACCGCATCGCCTTCCTTCGCGGGCCGCGTCACCGCCGACCAGCTGCGGCGCTGCTGGCGCAGGTTCTCGATCATCCGGTCGATGTCTTCCTCGGTCACCTCGGCCACCGCGCGCTCGACCTTGAGGCCGGAGACATCGATGTCGCCGAAGTCGGGCACCACTTCGAAGGTCGCGATGTAGGACAGCTCCTCGCCCTCGGCGGGCTCGATCTTCGGCTGGCCGGCGATGCGCAGCGCGTTGTCACGCACCGCGCTGTCGAAGCCTTCGCGCAGCAGGCCGTCGAGGACCTCGCCGCGGACCTGCTGGCCGAAGCGCTGCTCGATCACCTTCGGCGGCACCCTGCCCGGACGGAAACCCTTGATGCGGGCGGTGCGCGCCATCTCGCGAAGGCGGCCGCCCACCTGGTCCTGCAGCCGGTCTGCCGGCAGGTTGATGGTCATCCTGCGCCCGAGGTTGCCGACGGTCTCGACTGAAACTTGCATACCCACTCCTGCCGCCGCGGCGACCGCCGCGGGCATTGGTTGTCTGGTTGGCCGGCAGCCGGGCAGTGCCCGCGTCCGGCGACGGAACGGGATATTTTGGCGGAATCGGGCCGCTGCCGCCAGCGCCGCGCGTTGACAGCACCCGGACCCCTCCCGACAATGCCCTGCGGCCTGCCCTGCAGAGGGCCGGGGCCGCTTCAGTCGGGGTATAGCGCAGTCTGGTAGCGCGCCTGCTTTGGGAGCAGGATGTCGGGGGTTCGAATCCCTCTACCCCGACCACTCCCGCGCCCGTAGCTCAACCGGATAGAGCACCGGCCTTCTAAGCCGGTGGTTGCAGGTTCGAGTCCTGCCGGGCGCGCCAGCGACCAATGCCTCGCAGCTCGGACTTTCCTCTTCTTCGATGACCGCGCTACAATGGCCGGCCCACCGGCGTGATCCGGGGGGGCTATGGTGGATGTAGCTCAGTTGGTTAGAGCACCGGATTGTGATTCCGGGGGTCGCGGGTTCAAATCCCGTCTTCCACCCCAGTTTTTCCGCCAGATGGCGCGCGGGTGTTGATCGAAGCGCCATCGGTTTGGTAGGATTTCCCGCTCGGGGCCGTTAGCTCAGTTGGTAGAGCAGTTGACTCTTAATCAATAGGTCCAAGGTTCGAATCCTTGACGGCCCACCAGACCCGAAGCGCCCGGCCCTGCCGGGCGTTTTTTTGTCCGGACCCCGGCGACCGCGCTCCGGTCCCAACGCGAAAGTGGCGGAATTGGTAGACGCCCTGGATTTAGGTTCCAGTGCCGCAAGGCGTGGGGGTTCGAGTCCCCCCTTTCGCACCATCGCCGGGCACGCGCCCGTCAGCCGCCGCCGTGTATCCTCCCGGCCTGGCACCATTCATCTGACCCTTGGGGGGCTCCATGCGCAGCGGCAATCCGGTCCTGTCGGACTCCACGTTCCTCGATCTCGGCAGCGGCACGGTCGTGTCCCGCGACGCCGGGACGATGACCATCAATGGCACGGTCAACAAGACCGCTTTCCTGCTCCTGCTCACCGTACTGACCGCGGCCTTCGCCTGGAGCCGGGCCTTCACGCCGGGCGGCGAAATCGCGCCCGGTTTCTCCATCTACATGTGGGGCGGCGCCATCGGCGGCTTCGTCCTGGCGCTGGTGACGGTGTTCAAGAAGGAATGGGCACCCGTCACCGCGCCGATGTACGCACTGGTGGAAGGCTTCTTCCTGGGCGCGATCTCGGCCCTCTACAGCCACATGTACGAAGGCATCGTGCTGCAGGCGGTGATGCTGACCTTCGGTACGCTGTTCGCCCTGCTCTTCGCCTATCGCTCGGGCTGGGTGCGCGCCACCGAGAACTTCAAGCTCGGCGTGGTCGCGGCCACCGGCGGTATCGCGCTGGTCTATCTGGCCACCATCGTGCTGGGCTTCTTCGGGATCAACATCCCGATGATCCACGACAACGGCATCGTCGGCATCGGCTTCAGCCTGTTTGTCATCGTGATCGCGGCGCTTAACCTGGTGCTGGACTTCGACTTCATCGAGACCGGTGCCGAGCGTGGCGCGCCGAAGTACATGGAGTGGTACGGCGCCTTCGGCCTGATGGTCACCCTGGTCTGGCTGTACGTCGAGTTCCTGCGCCTGCTGGCGAAGCTGAACTCCCGCGACTGAGCAGCGCGGCGGCCTCGCGCACCATGGAAGGCGCCCCACGGGGCGCCTTTTTCCTGCCAACGCGTCTCCGCGGAGCTATGCCGAGCGGGGCGCCGGCACCTTTTCGCGCCGCGGCCAAGCCATGAAGATCGCGGCCACCGCGGCCAGGATCCAGCAGTAGAAGACGCTGCCCGACAGCGCGAGGGGCGAGACCGAAGCGAGACCCGCGGCGAGCAGGATCTGCGCGCCGTAGGGCAGCACGCCCTGCGGCACGCAGGCGAAGATGTCGAGCACGCTCGCAGCGCGCCGCGGGCTGATGCCATGGCGTGCCGCGATGTCACGGGCGACCTCGCCGCTGACCAGGATCGCCACGGTGTTGTTCGCAGTGAACACGTCGGCGGCCGACGACAGCGCGGCGATGCTGAACTCACCGGCACGCGGGCCGGTCCGGCCACGTGCGAAGCGTGCGATCGCCCGTGCGAGCCACTCCAGGCCCCCCGCGGCCTTCATCAACGCACCCACCGCGCCGATCAGCAGCGACAGCAGGAGGATCTCGGTCATGCCCTCGAACCCGGTCCAGATGTCGCCGGCCAGGTGCACCAGCCCATAGCCGGGCGCCAGCAGGATGCCGAAGACGCCTGCGAGCGCGAGTCCGATTCCAAGCACCAGGATCACGTCCAGGCCGCTGAGCGCCAGGGCCAGAACCAGCACATAGGGCAGCACCAACCAGGCCGATGCCGATTCGTCGCTCGTCACCGGGGCCGGATCGCCCAGGAACGCTAGCACGACGATGGTCAGTAGCGCCGCTGGCAGCGCGATGCGCAAGTTCTCGCGGAACTTGTCGCGCATCTGCGCGCCCTGGCTGCGGGTCGCGGCGATGGTGGTGTCGGAGATCACGGAGAGGTTGTCGCCGAACATCGCACCGCCGATCACCGAGCCAAGCACGAGCGCACGGTCCAGGCCCGACGCATCGGCCACCCCCAAGGCGATCGGCACGACCGCCGCGATCGTGCCCATCGAGGTGCCGATCGCCAGCGAGATCAGCGAAGCCACCACGAACAGACCCGGCAGCAGCAGCGCCGGCGGGACCGCGCCGATGCCCAGCGACACCACCGCGTCGACCGCACCGATGGCCTGCGAGACATAGGCGAAGGCGCCCGCCAGCAGGAAGATCAGGCACATCGTCATGATGTTCGGGTCGCCCATGCCACGCAGCAGCACGTCGCCGGCGCGGATGCCGCGGCGGTGTGCGACCCAGGCCGCCAGGGCGAGCGCCGGCAGGATCGCGACCGGCGCGCGCAGCTGGTAGAAGCCCATCTCCTCGCCCTGCAGCGTGAAGTACAGGCCGCTGCCGAAGAAGAGCAGCAGGAACAGGAGCAGCGGAGTCAGCGCCAGGGCGTTCGGGCGGGGAACCATCGCTTTATCCGCATGAAAGGATCGGCGATTGTGGCGGTCTGCGCGCCGGGCTGTCGAGGCGGCGCCCGGGATGCCGGTGTTCCAGAAACGAAACGGGCGCCGAAGCGCCCGTCCAGTCGGTCCTGCCGCGCGGGGCGCGGCGAGTCCAGTGTCACGCCGCGACGCGGCTCGCGATGGCCCTGGCGAACGACATCGTGGTGCCGCTGCCGCCCAGGTCGGGGGTCAGCGAGTCCTTCGCTTCCAGGGTCGCGACGATGGCCGCGCGAAGCTCCGCGGCGCGGTCGGCCATGTCGAGGTGGTCGAGCATCTGCGCCGCGCCCAGCAGCAGCGCGCAGGGATTGGCGATGCCCTGGCCCGCGATGTCCGGCGCCGAGCCGTGCACGGCCTCGAAGATGGCCGCGTCCTTGCCGATGTTGGCGCCGGGGATCAGCCCCAGGCCGCCGATCAGGCCGGCGCAGAGGTCGGAGATGATGTCGCCGAAGAGGTTCGTGGTCACGATGATGTCGAACTGCTCCGGGCGCATGACCAGCTGCATGCAGCAGTTGTCCACGATCATCTCGTTGCACTCGATGTCGGGGTATTCCTTCGCCACGTCGCGCGCGGCATTGAGGAAGATGCCCGAGGTCGACTTCAGGATGTTGGCCTTGTGCACCACGGTGACCTTCTTCCGGCCGGTGCGGCGGGCGAGGTCGAAGGCATAGCGCACGATCCGCTCGGACCCCTTGCGGGTATTGCGGGTGATCGAGACCGCCCAGCTGCCGTCGGGTGCGGTTTCCTGGCCTTCGGCGGTATAGGCGCCCTCGGTGTTCTCGCGCACGGTGATGATGTCCACGCCCTCGGTAAAGCGCGAGCGCGTGTTGGGGAACGAGGTCGCGGGGCGCACGTTGGCGTACAGGTCGAAGTGCCGGCGCAGCTGCACGTTGATCGAGGAGAAGCCGCCGCCGACGGGCGTGGTCAGGGGGCTCTTCAGCGCCACCCTGTTGCGGGCGATCGACTCGAGCGTGGCCTGCGGCAGCAGTTCGCCGTGCTTCTCGAGCGCCACGAGGCCGGCGTCGGCCTCCTCGTACGCGAGCCCGAGCTTCATCGCCTCGAGCACGTGCAGGGTGGCGTCCATGATCTCCGGGCCGATGCCATCGCCGCGGATGACCGTGATTGTCTGGGTCATTGTCTAGGGGTCCATGCTGGGGGGACGCCGGGGCGCGGGCCGGGGCGTCAGGGGACGGAATGCAGCTCCCGATTATGCCAAACGCAGGCCCCGCCTGCCGGGCAGCGGCGCAACGGAGCGGTGCGCGCGCCGCCGCAGGGGCCTTCAGTCGTGGGAGTGCTCCGCCGGCGCGTCGGCCCCGGCCTCGAGCTGGTCGAGGAAGTCCACCGCACGGCGCAGGTGGGGAATCACGATGCTGCCACCCACCACCAAACCGATCGAGAACGCCTCGAACATGGCGTCGCGGCCGACGCCGGCTTCGCGGCAGCGCGCGACGTGGTAGCTGATGCAGTCGTCGCACCGGAGGACCAGCGAGGCCACCAGCCCGAGCAGCTCCTTGGTGGCGACGTCCAGCACGCCGGCCTGGTAGGACTGGGTATCCAGCGCGAAGAACCGCCGCACCACCTGGTTGGGTTCGGCCAGGATGCGCTGGTTCATCCGCTCGCGGAACCCGGTGAACTCGCGGACGCGGGCGTCGTCGCTCATGCGTCCTTCCCCTGCAGCAGCGGTTCGAAGCCGCCGGTCCGGTGCAGGGCCATCATGTCGTCATAGCCGCCGACATGGAAATCGCCCACGAAGATCTGTGGCACCGAGGTGCGGCCGGCCCGGGCGACCATGCGCTCGCGCTCGGCGGGATCGAGGTCGACGCGCACTTCGGTCCATTCCAGGCCCTTGCTGCGCAGGAAGTTCTTGGCCGCGACGCAATACGCGCAGACGGCGCTGGTGTACATGGTGATGGTGGGGGAAGCTTGCTCGCTCAAGACGGTCTCCGGGAACTCGCGGGGGCTGCGATGGTCCGATTGTGCGGGCCCGCCACCCGAATTTCAGCAGTCGCGCGTGCCAGGCGCACCAATACTCGCGGATTAACGCGGTATTCACTCCCTCCGCGGGCCCCGCCCCCATCCTGTCGCCAGCCTCCGGACCACACTCCCGCATGCGCCTGCTTCCCGCCGCCACCGCCCTGCTCCTCACGCTCGCCACCGCACCCCTGGCGGCGCAGCAGCGACTGCCCGACATCGGGTCGTCGGCGGAGACGCTGCTGGCCCCGGCGCAGCAGGAGGAGTACGGAAAGATGCTGCTGGCGCAACTGCGCCACTATGACTACGTCCTCGACGATCCCCTGGTGGACGGCTGGCTGCGCGGCCTGGGCAACCGGCTGGCCGCCGCCAGCGACCAGCCGGCGCAGCCGTTCACCTTCTTCATGCTGAAGGACCGTTCGATCAACGCCTTCGCCACCCTCGGCGGCTATATCGGCACCAATGCGGGACTGGTGCTCGCGGCCGAGAGCGAGGACGAGGTGGCCGGCGTGATCGCCCACGAGGTCGCGCACGTGACACAGGCCCATGTGCTGCGCGGCGTCGAACGCGCGCAGCGTGACAGCGTACCGCTGCTGCTGGCGATGCTTGGGGCAGTGGCGGTGGCCTCGCAGTCGGACAGCAGTTCGGCGGGCGACGCCGGCATGGCGGCGATCGCCAGCATGCAGGGCCTGGCCGTGCAGCGACAGATCGACTACACCCGTTCGAACGAGTCCGAGGCCGACCGCCTGGGCATGCGCACCCTCGCCCGCAGCGGCTACGACACCGCCGCCATGGCGCGCATGTTCGAACGCATGCAGGCGCTTTCGCGCACCAACCAGGGCGGCGAACGCGAGCGCATGCCCGACTACATGCGCACCCACCCGGTCACCACCACCCGCATCAGCGAGACGCGCCAGCTGGCCGCGCAGTACGAGGGCCGGCAAGCGGGCAACTTCGCTACTTCGGCGCTCGCCGGCAACAGTCCCCTGCTGCCGCCGGGCCTCCGGCCTGCGCCGTCTCCCGCGTCCGCCTCGGACGGCGGCGGGACCGGCGCCCGTTTCGGCTGGGTGCGCGAGCGACTGCGCGTACTGAGCGCGAATACGCCGCGGGAAGCCATCAGCGAGTACGGCAGGCTCGGCCGGGCCGCCCCCCTCGACGACGCCCAGCGCTACGGGTTGGCGGTTGCCCAGTTGCTGGCCGGCGACGGCGCCGATGCGGCCCGTGGCTTCGAAGCGCTGCTTTCCCGTCACCCGGGCGACGTCTGGCTGCTGCTCGGGCTCGCCGAGGCCGAGTCCCGGCTGGGCAGGCACGCCGAATCCGACGCGCGCTTCGAGGCGCTCCTCGGGCGCATGCCGCGGAACCGGGCCGTGGTGCTCGCCTACGCCGGCGTTCTGGCCGAGCGCAACAACCCCGCCGCAGGCCGCCGCGCGCAGGACATCCTGCGCCCGCTGATGTCCGGCTCCAGCGAGGATCCGGTGTTCCAGCGCACCTTCGCACGTGCCAGCGAGATCGCCGGCGATCCGGTGCGCGCCGGCGAAGCCTGGGCCGAGAGCGCCTTCCTCAACGGCCGTGCCGAACAGGCGCTGATGCAGCTCAATACGCTGCGCCGGCGCGACGACCTCGACTACTACGCCCGCGCGCGCATCGACGCCCGCATCGCCGCGATCACCCCGACCGTCCTGGAACTCCGCCGCCAGGGCATCCGCGATCCCGTCCTGCGCCATTAGGCGGCGCCTGCGTGACAGTGTCACCGGACTGTCACCAAACCGTCGTCTAATGGCGTGGAACCCAGGAGCGAGAGCGGTGACCGCGTGCAGAAGCGCATCCTCATCGTCGACGACGAACCCGCCATCCGCGACATGGTCGCCTTCGCCGTGCGCAAGGGCGACTATGAACCGGTCCACGCCGGCGACGCGCGCCAGGCGCAGGAAGCGATCGCCGACAAGGTCCCCGACCTCATCCTGCTGGACTGGATGCTGCCCGGCACCACCGGCATCGAGCTGGCCCGGCGCTGGCGGCGCGAGTCGCTCACACGCGACGTGCCGATCATCATGCTGACCGCGCGCGGCGAGGAGAACGACCGCGTCGGCGGACTCGAGGCCGGCGTCGACGACTACGTGGTCAAGCCCTTCTCCGCCCGCGAACTGCTGGCCCGGATCAGGGCGGTGATGCGGCGATCGCGCGACGACGACGAGGATGGCAGCGTGACGGTGGGCGGGCTGCGCATCGACGGGGCCGCGCACCGCGTCTTTGCCGGCGAGGAGCCGGTCACGATCGGCCCCACCGAATACCGGCTGCTGCACTTCTTCATGACCCATCCCGACCGCGTCTATACGCGCTCGCAGCTGCTCGACCATGTCTGGGGCGGCAGCGTCTATGTCGAGGAGCGCACGGTCGACGTGCACATCAGGCGTCTCAGGAAGACGCTGGAGCCCTTCGCGCTCGACGGCATGGTGCAGACCGTGCGTGGGGCCGGTTACCGATTCTCGGCCGCGGTCTAGACTGGCGGCATGCCGCCGACCCTCCAGCCGCCCTGGCAGCGGACCCTGGCCACGCTGGCCGCGGTCCTGGCCGCCGCCCTGATCGCGGGCTTCCTGCTGGGCCGGCCCTGGGCTGCGCTTGCGGTGGCAGCGCTCGCGCTCCTCGGCCTGCATCTGCTGCGACTGCGCCGGCTCACCCACCTGCTCGAGTCGCGGGTGCGACCGCCGCCACCGCGGCCCGGGGGTGGTGCATGGGACAACGTGGAAAGCCTGTTGCACCGCGCGCGCCTGCAGGTCAGGGGCCGCGAGCGCCGGCTCGTGGAGATGATGCGCGCCTACCGGGCCGTGGCCACCGCACTGCCCGACGCGCTGGTGGTGGTGGACCGCAACACCCAGCGCGTCATCTGGTGCAACGCTGCGGCCGGTCGGCTGCTCGGCCTCGACTATCCGCGCGACAAGGGCGCGAGCCTGGTCGAACGCCTGCAGCCCCTGCCGATCTCGCACTGGCTCAGTGCCGGGCGGCATGCCGAGCCCATCGTGGACGCGGCCTCGCCCGTCGACCCGGCCATCCGCATCAGCCTGCGACTGATCCCCTACTCCGATGCACTCTGGCTGCTCGTCGCCCGCGACGTCGGCAAGCTCATGCGACTGGAACAGGTACGCCGGGACTTCGTTGCCAATGTCTCGCACGAACTGCGCACGCCGCTGACCGTGGTCCACGGTTACCTCGACATGCTCGAGCCCGATGAGGATGCCGAGTGGGCGCCGATCATCGCCGAAATGCGTCGCCAGTCGCAGCGGATGACCCAGCTGGTCGAAGACCTGCTCGCCCTGTCGCGGCTCGAGGCCAGGGACGCGCTGGAGGACGAGGACGTGGCGATGGAACCGATGCTCGCGACCCTGCGCCGCGAAGCCCAGGCCCTGAGCCAGGGCCGGCATACGGTGCTGGTGGAAGACACGGCCGGCGTCGACCTGCTCGGCTCCGGCCGGGAACTCCACAGCGCCTTCTCCAACCTCGTGGCCAATGCCGTGCGCTACACGCCCAGCGGCGGCCAGGTCGCCATTCGCCTCGCGCCCTCGGATGGCGGCGGGGTCGAGCTTTCAGTCGAGGACACCGGCTATGGCATCCCCGAACCGCATATCGCGCGCCTGACCGAGCGCTTCTACCGGGTCTCCAGCAGCCGCACCCGCGAGACCGGCGGTACCGGCCTCGGGCTCGCCATCGTCAAACACGTGCTGCAGCTGCACCAGGCCCGGCTGGCGATCACCAGCGAGGTCGGCCGCGGCAGTACCTTCACCTGCCGTTTCGGCGCCGATCGCGTGATCGCGCGCAGCAAGGATCCGCATGAGCACCCGCAAGCCCAGCCCATCGCCGCGCAAGACGACTGACCGCCGCGCGGTGCGCACGTCCGCCCCCGACGCCTCCGCCGGCCTGCCCGTCCCGCCCGCCCCGCAGCAGGCCGACGACCCGCTGCGCGACCCTTCGCTCTACCTCAACCGCGAGCTGTCCCAGCTCGACTTCAACTTCCGCGTGCTTGCGCAGGCGCAGGACGCCACGATCCCGCTGCTGGAGCGCCTGCGCTTCCTGTGCATTTCCTGCACCAACCTGGACGAGTTCTTCGAGATCCGCGCGGCCACGGTGCGCCACGCGCAGGACTACGAGGTCCCGCTGCCGCCGGATGGCCTCTCGCCGGTGACGGTGCTGAGGCGGATCCACGAGCGCACCGCCGAGCTGGTGGCCGCGCAGTACGCGTGCTGGAACGAGGTCCTCCGCCCGGCCCTGAACGACGCCGGCATCCGCGTGCTGGCGCGCGAGACCTGGAACACCCGCCAGCGCCGCTGGCTGCGGGCCTACTTCCGCGAGGAGATCCTGCCGGTGCTGTCGCCGCTGGGCCTGGACCCGGCGCACCCGTTCCCGAAGATCCTCAACAAGTCGCTGAACCTGGTGGTGGTGCTCGAGGGCAAGGACGCGTTCGGGCGCAGCGGGCATCTCGCCATCGTGCGCGCGCCGCGGTCGCTGGCGCGGATCATCCGCCTGCCCGAGCGCGTGTCGGGTGGAGAGCACGACTTCGTGTTCCTGTCGGCGATGCTGTCGCAGTTCGTCGAGGACCTGTTCCCCGGCATGGCCGTCCGCGGCGCCTACCAGTTCCGCGTGACCCGCAACTCCGAGCTGATCGTCGACGAGGACGAAGTCGAGAACCTGGCGCTGGCGCTGCGCGACGAGCTGATCGGGCGCGGCTACCTGCGTGCGATGCGACTGGAGATCGCAGCCGATTGCCCCGAGCCGATCGTCCGCGACCTGCTCAGCAACTTCGACCTGCCCGAGAACGCGGTCTACCGGATCAACGGCCCGGTGAACCTCAACCGCGTGATCCAGGTGTACAACGAGGTCGAACGGCCCGAGCTGAAGTTCCCGCCCTTCCAGCCACGCCAGCTGCCCGGCGGCGATGCCATGTTCGAGCGCATCGCGGAGGGAGACGTACTGCTGCACCACCCCTTCGACAGTTTCAGCCCGGTGCTCGAGCTGCTGAAGCAGGCCGCGGCCGACCCGGGCGTGCTGGCGATCAAGCAGACGCTCTATCGCACCGGCCGCGAGTCGCCCATCGTCGAGCACCTGGTCCAGGCCGCGCGCAACGGCAAGGACGTCACCGTGGTGGTGGAACTGCGCGCGCGCTTCGACGAGGAAGCCAACCTGGGCCTGGCCGACCGGCTCCAGGATGCCGGCGTGCAGGTGGTCTACGGCGTGGTCGGCTACAAGACCCACGCCAAGATGCTGCTGGTAGTGCGTCGCGAGGGCCGTCGGCTGCGCCGCTACGTGCACATGGGCACCGGCAACTACCATAGCGGCACTGCGCGCGCCTACACCGATCTCAGCCTGATGACGGCCGATCCGGACATCGCGAGCGACGTGCACCAGATCTTCCAGCAGATCTCCGGCCTGGCGCCTGCCATCCGCCTCAAGCGCCTGCTGCAGTCGCCGTTCACCCTGCACCGCGGCGTGCTCGCGCGCATCGAGCGCGAGGCGCGGCTGGCCGCGGCCGGGCGTCCGGCGCGCATCATCGCCAAGATGAACGCCCTCAACGAACCGCAGGTCGTGCGGGCGCTGTATGCCGCGTCGCAGGCGGGCGTCCGCATCGACCTGATCGTGCGGGGTGCCTGCGCCCTGCGGCCGGGGATCCCCGGTGTCTCGGACAATATCCGCGTGCGCTCGATCGTCGGACGCTTCCTCGAGCACAGCCGGGTGTACTGGTTCGGCAACGACGGCGCACCCGAGACATGGTGTGCCAGCGCCGACTGGCTGGAACGGAACCTCCTGCGCCGCGTGGAAACCTGCTTTCCCATCCTCGATCCCGCCATCGCCTCGCGCGTGTGCAGCGAAGCGCTGGAGACCTATCTCGCCGACAACACCAATGCGTGGAAACTCCAGGCCGACGGCAGCTATGTGCAGCTGTCCCCCGCCGAAGGCGAGGCACCGCATTCGGCGCAGGCCGCACTGCTGGCGGGGATGTGCGGATGAGTGCCGCACCCGCCGCCGCCTCGCAGAGCCAGCCGCTGGTCGACGGCGACATGCTCGCCGCGATCGACCTCGGCTCCAACAGCTACCACATGGTCGTGGCCCGCTACACGCTCGGCCAGCTGCGCATCGTCGACCGCCTGCGCGAAACCGTGCGCATGGCCGAGGGCCTGGATGCGCGCGGCGGACTCGCCCCCGAGGTGCGCCAGCGTGCGCTGCAGTGCCTGGCGCGGTTCGGGCAGCGTATCCGGGACATCCCGCCACACCGCGTGCGCGCCGTGGCGACCAATACCGTCCGCCGCCTGGCGGCGCCGCAGGCCTTCCTGATGCCGGCCGAAACCGCGCTCGGCCACGCGATCGAGATCGTGTCCGGCCGCGAGGAGGCCCGCCTGGTCTACCTGGGCGTGGCCCAGGCGCAGCCGCCGAAACCGGGGCAGCGGCGCCTGGTGCTCGATATCGGCGGTGGCTCGACCGAATGCATCATCGGCCTCGGCTTCGGCACCCTCGAGCGCGAGAGCGTCCAGCTTGGCGCAGTGGCCGGGACCTTGCGCTATTTCGGCAATGGCCGGCTGTCGCGACGGAAATGGCGCGATGCCGTGATCGAGGCCTCGGTGGAGTTCCAGCAGTTCGCGGCGACCTACCGCAACCTCGGCTGGCAGGAGGCCATCGGCGCCTCGGGCACCAACAAGGCGATCGGCGAGATCTGCGCGGCGATGAAGCTGACCAAGGGCGCGATCACCGCCGAAGCCCTGCCCGAGGTCCGTGACGCACTGCTGCGCGCGGACCATATCGACGACATCAGCCTGCCCGGGCTGTCAGACGAGCGCCGCCCGATCATCGCCGGCGGCCTGCTGGTGCTGGAAGCCGCGTTCACCAGCCTCGGCCTGCAGCGGATGATGGTCAGCAAGGCCGCCCTGCGCGAGGGCGTGCTGCACGACATGGTCGGCCGTGCCGGCGACCACGACCCGCGCGAGGCGTCCGTGGCCGCGCTGATGCAGCGCTATGGCATCGACCTGGCACAGGCGCTGCGCGTGGAGGCGAGCGCCCTCAAGCTGTTCGACGAGGTGGCCAGCGCCTGGCAGCTCACGCCGGACGACCGGTTGATGCTGTCCTGGGCCGCCCGCCTGCACGAACTCGGCCTGACCATCGCCCACAGCCAGTACCAGGTGCACGGCGCCTACATCCTCGCCCACTCGGACATCGCCGGCTTCTCGCGCCAGGAACAGGGCTTCCTCGCGGCACTGGTCCGTGCCCACCGGCGCAAGGTCCCGAAAAACGTGTTCGAAGCATTGCCGGACCGCCTGCTGCCGGCGGCACGACAGCTGTCGATCCTGCTCAGGTTGGCCGTGCTGCTGCATCGTGGGCACGAGAGTCCGGACATCCCGGGACTGGGCGCCGCGGCCACTGGCGACACGCTCGAGCTGCACCTGCCCGCGCGGTACCTGGATGCCCGGCCCCTGCTGCAGGCCGACCTGGCAGGCGAGCCCGCGGAGACGCCGGCCCTGGGGATCGCGCTGCGCGTCGGCTGAGGGCGGCGGCGGACCATCCGCCACCGTATCCTCCGATGCTATGCTCGAGAAGCCCATTCCGGAGGCCAGCATGGCTCGTCGAATCCACGTCATCGCCTTGGCGCTGGTCGCCACCGCGCTCATGGCCGCCTGCTCGGGCGGGCCCGTGCGCCGCGTGTCCGAACCCGCGGCCAGCATCCAGCAACTCGCGGTGCAGCCCGACGGGAGCTGGTCGGTCAGCCTGCGGCTCCAGAATTACAGCAGCATCCCGATGCGCTTCGATGCGCTCGACCTCGCCCTGACCGTTGGCGGTGAAGAGGCCGGCAGGCTGGTCGATGCACCGGCGCTGGAAATCGGGCCCGAATCGGCCGATGTCATTGCCGTCGGCATGCAGCCGGAGCCACTCGGCCGCATGCTGCTGGCCGACGCGCTGGCGGCGGGCCGGGGCGTCGATTACGCGCTCGACGGCACGATCACTGCCGCGCCCGCCGACCGCGGCAATGCGCGCAGCTATGCGGTGAAGCGCAGGAGCGCGCTCAGCCCCGCGCCCGGCCTGCCCGGCGTGCTGCGCTGACATTCCACCCTTCCAGAACAGGATCCCCCGCCCATGAGCCAGTACACCGCCCCGCTCGACGACATGCGCTTCGTCCTCAACGATGTGCTTGGCGTCCAGACGCAATTCGCGCGCCTGGGCCACGCCGATGCGACGCCGGACGTGGTGGACGCCGTGCTGGAGGAAGCCGCCCGCTTCAGTGGCAGCGTGCTTGCCCCGCTCAATGCCGTGGGCGACGAGCAGGGCTGCCACCACGATGCGGCAACCGGCGAGGTCACCACGCCAGAAGGCTTCAAGGCCGCCTACGCCCAGTACGTCGAAGGCGGCTGGACGGGCCTGACCGCGTCGCCGGAACATGGTGGCCAGGGCCTGCCGCACGTCATCGGCACGGTGGTCAGCGAGATGATCAACGGCGCGAACCTGGCCTGGGGAAACTTCCCGCTGCTCTCGCACGGCGCCGTCGAAGCCCTGCGCCAGCACGGCGAGGACTGGCAGCGCGAGGTCTTCCTCAAGCCGCTGATCGAAGGCCGCTGGACCGGCACCATGTGCCTGACCGAACCGCACTGTGGCACCGACCTCGGCCTGCTGCGCACGCGCGCGGAACCGTCGGGCGATGGCTATTCGATCACCGGCACCAAGATCTTCATCACCGCCGGCGAGCACGACTTCACCGAGAACATCGTCCACCTGGTGCTGGCGAAGCTGCCGGATGCCCCGGCAGGCGCCAAGGGCATCTCGCTGTTCGTGGTGCCGAAGTTCAAGGTGTCGCGCGACGGCACCATGGGCGGACGCAACGCGGTGCGCTGCGGCTCCATCGAACACAAGATGGGCATCAAGGGCTCGGCCACCTGCGTCATGAACTTCGACGGCGCCGAGGGCTGGCTGGTTGGCGAAGCGCACGGTGGGCTCAAGGCCATGTTCACCATGATGAACTCCGCGCGCCTGGGCGTGGGCCTGCAGGGCATCGGGCTGTCGGAGCGGGCTTACCAGAACGCGCTGCGCTATGCGCGCGAACGCCTCCAGTCGCGTTCGCTCACCGGCCCCAAGGCACCCGACAAGCCGGCCGATCCGATCATCGTGCACCCCGACGTGCGCCGCATGCTGCTGTCGGTCAAGGCACTCACCGAAGGCAGCCGCATGCTCGCGATGCATGCCGGTGCCCTGCTCGACGTGGCCAACCACGCGGCCGATGCCGGCGAGCGCGAGCGTGCCGAAACCCTGGTGAGCTTCCTGACACCGATCTCCAAGGCCTGCCAGACCGAGTGGGGCATCGAGAACACCTACAATGCGCTGCAGTGCTTCGGCGGCCACGGCTACATCGCCGAGCACGGCATGGAACAGCTGGCGCGCGATGCCCGCATCACCACGCTCTACGAGGGCACCACTGGCATCCAGGCGATGGACCTGGTCGGGCGCAAGACCGCGTCCTCGCGCGGCGCCGGGCTGAAACTGTTCGTGGCCGAAGTGGAAGCCTTCTGCGCGGCAAACGCCGACGATGCCGGGCTCGCCGCCGATATCGCCACGCTGCGCGAGAAGTGCCAGGAATGGGCCGGACTGACCACCGGAATGCTGCAGGCCGCGGCCGCCAATCCGGACGAACTCGGCGCGGCGGCCTGGGACTACCTGTTCTACTCCGGCTACGTGGTGCTGGCCTACTGGTGGCTGCGGGCACGCGTCGCCGCCGATGCGTCCTCGATGCCTGCCGCGTTCAAGGACGCCAAGCGCGAGACGGCCCGCTTCTACTTCGACCGCATCCTGCCGCGCACGCTGGCCCACGCTGCCGGGATCCGCGCCGGTGCCGGCTCGCTGATGGCACTCGACGCGGACAGTTTCGGAGCCTGACGGCGGCGCTATCCAGGCCGTCACCATGGGGGTATAAGCTGTTGTTCCCATGGAACCCGACAGAGCGCGACTCCGCCTTGTCAGTGGCATGGAACCTCCGGCGCCCGCCCATGCGGCCGGCACCGGGGTCCCGGCCCTGGGACGCGTACGCCTGCTGGCGCTCGATGCCCACGGCCGTGCGCTGGACTGGATCAGCTGGCAGGAAGCCACCTGCCTCTATGTGCGTGGTGCGGTCGCCTGGACGATGGGCCAACCCTGCCTGGCCGTCCGTGGCGGCGTCAGCCGGGCCACCGGCCAGCGCAGCGTGGTCGAGCTCCACCCCATCGTCGCCGCCCGTGGCCAGGCCCGCGCGCGCGCGATCGACCCCACGCCGGCCCTGACCAACAGCGCGCTGTTCGCGCGCGACCAGTACCTGTGCATGTACTGCGGCCGCGGGCATCCGCGCCAGCAGCTGACGCGCGACCACGTGCATCCTGTCTCGCGCGGCGGCACCGATATCTGGGAAAACGTGGTCACCGCATGCTTCGCGTGCAACTCGCGCAAGGGCTGTCGCACGCCGGCGCAGGCGTCGATGCCATTGCTGGCCGTGCCATACCGGCCGAGCTGGATCGAGCACCTGATCCTGTCCAATCGCAATATCCTGGCCGACCAGATGGCCTTCCTCGCGAGCCAGTTGCCCAAGCATCGGCGCTGCTGACCGGTACGCCGCTGCAGTTCGCAGGCGGCATGCGACGCGCGTCACCAAACGCGGCGAGGGGTGACGCAGCACAGCCGCAACTGCCGCCCAGCGCGCGTTGACGCGGCTGGCGGGGTCCGCAACACTCGCTGCCTTCACACCGTCGGAACGCCGCGCGATGTCCCTGACCCTCGGCCTGACCGGGATGGACCCAGCCACCGAAGCCGCTCTCAAGGCGGCCTTCCTCGAGGCCAATGCGCGCCTGGGCGACCGCTGGTCCCTTGTCGCCGATGGCGACGCGGCGCATGTCGTGGTCGACATGGACAGCATGTACGGGCCGATGAGCTGGCTGCGGCTGCACGCCGCGGGGCGCCATGTGATCGGCCTGACCTCGGCACCGCGCACGCAGACCGACTACCGGCTCGGACGTCCCTTCGATGTCGAGCAGCTGATGCAGCTCCTGTCCGACGTGGCGCGCGGGAGCGGCGTCGAGCTGGCGGCCGCGGGCCATGGCAACGCTGCGGATCAGGCCGGCAGCACCGCCGTCCCCGCGGCTGTCGCCAGCGCGGTGGCCACCCAGGAGGATGCAGGCGCCGACGCTGCAGACGCGGCACCGGTGCCGGAACCGGAGCCCATCGCCGGCACTGCCGCGCTGGTGGATGCACCCGGACCGGACGTCGAGCCGGCACCTCCGTCCGGACCGCAGGCCGCGCCCGGAATGGAGCCGGACCTGGAGGCCGACGCATTGCACCACGCGTCCGCACCCGCACTGCAGCCCGCGCCGCCGGCCATCGATGCCGGACGTGATCTGGCCGGCTGGCTTGTCCCCGGCGCGCTCACCGCGCGCGTACGTTTCCGCGCCGCGGACGGGACGACCCTCCTGATCGACCCGGCAGCCGGCACCTGGCATGGCCCGACCGTGCTGAAGTCCCTGGTCGGCTGCTTCGAAGGCGTGCTCGCGCGCGACGATTTCGAGCCCCTGGACGACGTGTCCTGGCAGCGCGACGCCACGGCTGCCGGCGCGCCACAGCCGCTGGCCCGCCTGCGCTGGCTCGGCGGCCTGCTGGCCGGCAAGGGTGCGCTCCTGCCCGCCCACGACGCCTCGGACCGGTTCCAGCTCAACAAATGGCCGCAGACCGAGCGCGAATACCCGCGCCACTTCCGCATTGCCACCCAGATGATGAAGGGTCCTGCGACGCTTGCGGAGATCGCACAGGCCAGCGGCGTGCCCGAGGCGGATGTGGCCGACTTCATCAACGCCAACCTCGCGACCGGCTTCGCTGAAGCCGTGGTGGAAGCTCCGCCCGTGGTCGAGGAGCCGGTGAAGGCGCGCGCCGGCCTGCTGGGCCGCCTGCGCAGCCGCTGAACCGCGCGCGGGCCGCGACCCGGTCGCGGGGCGCCCGCGCCGTGCCCCTCCGCCTTACAATGCGGGGATGATCGACTCCACGCGCCATCCGCGCCTTTCCCGCATCGACAGCCCGGCCCGCCTACGTGAATTCGACGAAGCGGAGCTGCCCGCGATCGCGGACGAGCTGCGCGCCTACCTCATCGAATCCGTCGGCCGCAGCGGTGGCCACTTCGGCGCCGGCCTGGGCGTGGTCGAACTGACGACCGCCCTGCACTACCTGTACGACACGCCGCACGACCGCATCGTCTGGGACGTCGGCCACCAGGCCTATCCGCACAAGATCCTGACCGGCCGCCGCGACACGATCCACACCGTGAAGCAGAAGGACGGCGTCGCCCCCTTCCCGAAGCGCGAGGAAAGCGAGTACGACACCTTCGGCGTGGGCCATTCCTCCACCAGCATCTCGGCCGCGCTGGGCATGGCGATCGCATCGGCGCGCGCAGGCGACGAGCGCCGCGTCGTGGCCGTGATCGGCGATGGCGCGATGACCGCCGGCATGGCCTACGAGGCGCTCAACCACGCCGGCGGCATGGAGCCGGAGCCGGACATCCTGGTGGTCCTCAACGACAACCGGATGTCGATCAGCGAGAACGTCGGCGGGCTCACCAAGATGCTCGGCCGCGCGACCGGCAGCCAGACGCTCAACGCGCTCCGCGAGGGCGGCAAGAAGCTGCTCGGCGACCGCAACAACCCCACTGCGCGCTTCGTGCGCCGCTGGGAGGAGCACTGGAAGGGCATGCTGCTGCCGTCCACCCTGTTCGAGGAAATGGGCTTCCACTACACCGGCCCGATCGACGGCAATGACATGAAGGCGCTGGTGTCGGCGTTGAAGGTGGTGCGCGGCCTGAAGGGCCCGCAGCTGCTGCATGTCATCACCACCAAGGGCAAGGGCTACGAGCGCGCCGAGGGCGACCAGATCGGTTACCACGCGGTCTCGCCCTTCGACCCGGACATGGGCGTGGTGAAGAAGCCCGGCGCGGTGAAGAAGCCGACGTACACGGACGTTTTCGGTGACTGGCTGTGCGACATGGCGGCCGCCGACCAGTCGCTGATGGGCATCACCCCGGCCATGCGTGAAGGCTCGGGCCTGGTGCGGTTCTCGAAAGAGCATCCGGCCCGCTATTTCGACGTCGCCATCGCCGAGCAGCACGCGGTCACCCTGGCCGCGGGCATGGCCTGCGAAGGCGCCAAGCCCGTGGTCGCGATCTATTCGACCTTCCTGCAGCGCGGGTACGACCAGCTGGTGCACGACGTGGCGCTGCAGGACCTGGACGTGCTGTTCGCGATCGACCGCGGCGGCGTGGTCGGGCCCGATGGCGCCACCCACGCCGGCAATCTGGACCTCAGCTTCCTCCGCTGCGTGCCGAACATGGTGGTGATGGCACCGGCGGACGAGAACGAATGCCGCCAGATGCTGTCCACCGGCTTCCGCCACGCGGGCCCGGCCGCGGTGCGCTACCCGCGCGGGAGCGGCCCAGGCCTTGCGGTGGAGCCGACGCTCGACACCCTGCCCATCGGCAAGGCACAACTGCGCCGCAAGGGCTCGGGCATCGCGCTGCTTGCCTTCGGCGCGACCGTGCCGGCGGCGGAAGCCGTTGGCGCGGAACTCGGACTGACGGTGGTGAACATGCGCTTCGTCAAGCCGCTGGACCGCGGGATGATCCTGGAGCTTGCCCGCAGCCACGAGGGGCTGGTGACCATCGAGGACAACGTGGTCATGGGCGGTGCGGGCTCGGGCGTGTCCGAGCTGCTGGCGGCGGAGGATGTGCTGTTGCCGGTGCTGCACCTGGGACTTCCCGACGCGTTCCAGCATCACGCAAGCCGCGAGGACCTCCTGGCCGAGGCCGGCATCGATGCCGACGGCATCCGTGCGGCCGTGCTCAAGCGCTGGCCCAACGCAGGCCAGGCCGCCAGCGGCGTGCGCAGCGCAGCGGGCTGACTCTCCGTCACCGGCCTATACTCCCCGGGTCCGGCACGGAAGTGCCGGATGGCCGATCAGGGGGGGGCCAGGATGGAACCGGTAGCAACCGACAGCACGCGCGCGCGCGCCACGGTGTTCGGCTCGCCGCGCGTCCGTGCGGGCCTGCCCGGCCGCGTTTACCGCTATCGCATGCTGGGCATGGCGCTCGGGGCGCTGGCCATGGCCGTGGTCCTCTGGGAACTGCGGGCCGGACCGCTGCGCTGGGGCCTGTGCGTGTTCACCGGCCTGCTCTGGCCGCAGATCGCCTACCTGCTGGCCCGGCGCAGCCCGGATCCGTTCCGCGCCGAACAGCGCAGCCTGATGGTGGATTCGGCGATCACCGCCTTCTGGATCCCGCTGCTGCACTTCAACCTGCTGCCGAGTGTCCTGCTGCTGGCCCTGCCCGCGGCCGACAAGGTCAATTCCGACATACCGGGGATCTTCCGCCGGACGATTCCGTTGGTGCTCGGCGCGCTGTTGCTGGGAGGCCTGTGCACCGGCTTCGCCTTCGAACCCTCGTCGAGCACCGCGGTGATCCTGGCCTGCCTGCCGATGCTGCTGATCCATACGACGATCGTCAGCCTTGCGCGCCGGAAACTGTTGCAGAAGGTGCTGGAAAAGAACCAGGAGCTGGACCTCCTGGGCCGCGTCGACCGCGTCACCGGCTTGTCCCTGCGCGGTCACTGGGAGCGGGACGCGGCCCATGCCCTGCATGCCGTGCACGCGCTGGGCAGGCCAACGGCCCTGCTCCTGATCGACGTCGACGGCTTCAAGCGCGTGAACGACCACAACGGCCATATCGCCGGCGATGCCCTTCTGCGTGCCGCCGGGGCCACGCTGACCGGCATGTTGCGCCCCGGGGACTTCGCGGGTCGATATGGGGGCGACGAGTTCGCGGTGGTCTGTCCGGCCACGACCCTCGACGACGCTGCCCGGCTGGGTGAAGCCTATCGCGCGGCGGTCGAGCGTATCGAACTGCCCGAAGCGCCGGGCCAGATGTTGTCGGTCAGTATCGGCATCGCGCAGGCGAGCGCCAACCATTCGCGCATCGAGCAGTGGATCCACGCCGCCGATGCCGCCCTGTACGAAGCGAAGCGCCGCGGGCGCAACCGACTGGTGGTGTCGGCAGGCGACGCGCCCGCCGCGCACGGCCGGGGTTAGGGCGCCTCGATCGCGTAGCCGCGGGCCTGAAGCTCCACCAGCAAGCCATCGTCGCCCAGCAGCTGGTGCATGGGCAGCATCGCGAAGCTCGAGGCATGTTCGTCCAGCGCCTTGTCCACGCTCTCCAGCCAGAGCTGCGCGGCCCGCTTCGGAAGGTCCTCGATCCCGAGCTTTCTCGCCACGGCACTTCCGGTAAGCGCCTGCTGGCAGCTCTCGTAATGGCTCTCGTGCGGCAGGGCACGCAGGCCATCGATGTCGCCGATCGCCCAGGCGTTCGCCCGCGCGCGCATGTTGTCCAGGTCGTTCTCGACCCGGTCCATGGTGCGGACGAAGCATTCGCGGTCGGCGAGGTCGCCCTGGCCAAGTTCCCGCAACACAGCGCGCGGATCTTCCACGGTCAGCCGCACGGCGGTATCGACCAGTGGCACGTCGGCAGATTTGCGTGCCCTGCGCACCACGGGGCCAACCACGCCACCCTCGCGCAGGCCGGACCTGTCGAGCGCGGCCTCGTAGAGCGCCTGCGCCGCCAGCAGCGGCCGCCGTTTCTCGACCCCGCGATCGCGGCCGATGTAACGCGCCTTCAGCACCTCCCACCGCGCGTACTCCTGCGGCGACACCACGTCCCGCAGCGAGCGCTTGCCGGGGTTGTTGCGCGCGCGCAGCATCGCCGGCACCAGGCCGAGGCCGCGGAAGAGACCGACGTCCGTGCCCACCACGACCGAAGGTGCCGCGATCACGACCCCGGACCCGGCGATCACCGCTTCCACGTCGTCCGACGCCCACTCCATGCGGCGCGGCAGCGGCGTCACCGTGCCCAGGATATGCAGCACGTGTTCGCCCTTGCGGACCTTCCACATGCCGGGGCCCGGCTGGGCGCCGGACACGACCAGGGCCTCCAGGTCGGTGATATCGCCGGCGGACGATGACAGCGCCCCGGACTGCGATGCGGGGCCCCCCGCCTGCACTCGTGCTGCCAGTGGCTGGCTGGCCAGGAGCATCGCAACCGACAGCAGCAAGAACAATCGTTCCAGTTTCATACCGCACTCTCCCTGTGGCGTCGGGGCGGTTGGAACGTGGACAGGCGCAAAGGTTCCCTTGCATCGGAAAGCACGAAGCCCGCGCGAGGCGGGCTTCGTGTTCGAGATGGTCGGGGTAGCCGGATTCGAACCGACGACCACTTGTCCCCCAGACAAGTGCGCTACCAGGCTGCGCTATACCCCGGTCTGAGAATTATAGCCGGCGCGGCGCTCCGATTGGGAGCCGCGCGGCATGAATCTTTGGCCCGGCTCAGCGCCGCAGCAATTGCAACACGTCTTCCAGCTCCATCCGCACCTGGCGGACGATCTGGGTGCTGAGCGCGGATTCCTGGCGGGCGTCCTCGCCTTCCAGCCGCAGGCGCGCACCACCGATGGTGTAGCCCTGCTCGTACAGAAGCCCGCGGATCTGCCGCACCATCAGCACGTCGTGGCGCTGGTAGTAGCGGCGGTTGCCACGGCGCTTCACCGGGCTGAGGCTCGGGAACTCGGTTTCCCAGTAGCGCAGCACGTGCGGCTTGACGTCGCAGAGCTCGCTGACCTCGCCGATGGTGAAATAGCGCTTGGCCGGGATCGGCGGAAGTTCGCGGTTGCTGCCGGGATCAAGCATGGGTGCCTCCCACGTACGCTTCCACGCGTTCCTTGAGCTTCTGGCCAGGGCGGAAGGTGACCACGGTGCGGGCGGAGATCGGGATCTCCTCCCCGGTCTTGGGATTCCGGCCCGGGCGCTGGTTCTTGCGGCGGAGGTCGAAGTTGCCGAAGCCGGACAGCTTGACCTGGCGTCCGCCCTGCAGCGCTTCGCGCAGGGCGTCGAAGAAGGCATCGACGAATTCCTTCGCCTCGCGCTTGTTCAGGCCGACCTCAACGTAGAGCCGCTCAGCCATTTCCGCCTTGGTCAACGCCACGCCAGCCTCCTCATCCCCTGATACGAGCGCCATGTGCGGCCGCGACCGCATCGGTCACCGAAGCCACCACCGTGTCCACGTCGCGGTCGATCAGCGTGCGCGAAGCGTCCTGCAGAATCAAGCCCATGGCGACACTCTTGAATCCCGTTTCCACCCCTTTACCGGCGTAGACATCGAACAGTCGGAGTTCGCGCAGGAACGGTCCCGCGGCCGCGGTCGCGGTGGCCTCCAACTCGCCCCAGGACACGCCATCGGCGACGATGAACGCGAGATCGCGGCGGACCGAGGGGAACTTCGATTGCGGCCGTGCCCTGGGCAGCTCGCGGGCTGTCAGCGCCGCCAGGTCGAGTTCGAACGCCACCACTGGATGGTCAAGGTCGAGCGCCTGCTGGAAGCGCGGGTGCAGCTCGGCGATCATGCCGACCAACACGCCGTCGCGCAGCACGTCGGCGGAGCGACCCGGATGGCCCCAGGACGGCGCCGCCGGCCGGAAGGCCAGTCGCGCGCCCGAAAGCGCGGCCAGCGCCTCGAGGTCGCCCTTGAGGTCGTGGAAGTCCGCGCGACGCGCGGGAACGCCCCACTGCTCGGCGGCCGCGTCGCCACTCGCCACCGCAGCGATGCGCGGGGTCTCGCGCGGCGCCTCGCCTGCCCCCTGGGCGCTGAACACCTTGCCCAGTTCGAACAGCCGCACGCGCCCCTGCTGGCGCGCGGCATTGCGCGCCAGCGCGTCGAGGAGGCCGGGCAGCAGCCGCGGACGCATCACGCCCAGCTCGGCGCTCAGGGGGTTGGCCAGCGGGACCAGGTCCTCGTCCACCTGCCAGCGTCCGAGCAGCGTGGCATCGACGAAGGCGTAGTTGATCGCCTCGAGATAGCCGCGCCCGGCCAGCGCGCGCCGCAGGTCGCGGTCGGGCACGCGCCCTTCGGTCGGTGCGACCAGGCGGGTCGCGCCACCGGGCAGCGTGGTCGGCACCGCGTCATAGCCGTGGATGCGCGCGACCTCCTCGATCAGGTCTTCCTCGATCGCCAGGTCGAAGCGGCGCGTCGGCGCGGTGACCATCCAGCCGTCGGCGGTCGCCTCGACGCCCAGGCCCAGCGCGCGCAGGATCCGCTCGACCTCGGCATCGGCGATGTCCACGCCGAGCACGCGTGCCAGCCGCGCGCGGCGCAGGCCGATCGTGGCCGGTGCCGGCAGCGCATCGGCAAGGACAGCTTCGGTCACCGGCCCCGGCGTGCCGCCCGCGATATCGAGGATCAGCTTCGTGGCGTACTCCATCGCGATGCGCGGCAGCTCCGGGTCGACGCCACGCTCGAAGCGGTGGCCGGCATCGGTGTGCAGGCCCAGGCGCCGGCCACGGCCGATGATCGCGGCCGGCGCGAAGTGCGCGGCCTCCAGGAACACATTGCGGGTGGCCTCCGTGACACGGGTATCGAAGCCGCCCATCAGGCCAGCCAGCCCCACGGGGCCCCCGGCATCGGTGATCACCAGGTAGCCGTCGTCGAGCGCGGCATCGCGGCCATCGAGCAGCTTCAGCGATTCGCCCGCGCGACCGCGGCGCACGCCGACCGGCCCCTTGAGCAGGTCGCGGTCGTAGGCATGCATCGGCTGGCCGAGTTCGAGCATCACGTACTGGGTCACGTCGACCAGCAGGGAAACAGGCCGCACGCCGCTGCGACGCAGTCGCTCGGCCATCCATACCGGCGTGGCGCGCGCTGCGTCCACGCCCTCGATCACGCGGCCGATGTAGCGCGGCGCGTCGGCGCCGGCGTCCAGCAGGACATCGACCGTCGCGGCGCTCGCGGCCGGAACCGGCACGGCGTCGAGGTCGGCGACCGCGCCGCCGCAGGCCGCGGCCACGTCGAAGGCGATGCCGCGGATGCCGAAGCAGTCGGCCCGGTTGGGCGTGAGCTTGAGCTCGAAACTGGCGTCGGGCAGTCCCAGGTAGCCAGCCAGCGCCGCGCCCACGGGCGCATCGTCGGGAAGCTCGAGCAGGCCGGACGCATCTGCGTCGATGCCGAGTTCCTTCGCCGAGCACAGCATGCCGTTCGACTCCACGCCGCGCAGCTTCGCGGCCTTGATCACGAGCTCGCCCACCGTGGTGCCGATGGTCGCGAGTGGCGCCACCAGGCCCGCACGCGCGTTCGGTGCGCCGCACACGATCTGCAGCATGCCGGCACCGCCCGCGTCGACCTGGCAGACCTGGAGGCGGTCGGCCTCGGGGTGCTTTTCGGCCGACACGATGCGCGCCACCACCACGCCGTCGAGCGCCTCGCCCAGCGGCGTGACGTCTTCGACCTCCAGGCCGATCGCGGTCAGCGTAGCCGCCAGCGCATCACGCGTGGCGTCGGTGGGGATGTGCTGGCGCAGCCAGTTCTCGGAGAATTTCATCGCTTCACCCTGGGGGCAGGATCGAGGGAGCCGACGCGCGTGCGTCAGGCGAACTGGCGCAGGAAGCGCAGGTCGTTGTCGAAGAAGCTGCGGAGGTCGTCGACGCCATAGCGCAGCATCGCGAAGCGCTCCACGCCCAGGCCGAAGGCGAAGCCGGTGTAGCGTTCGGGGTCGATGCCGACGGCGCGCAGCACGTTCGGATGCACCATCCCGCAGCCAAGCACTTCCAGCCATCGGGTGCTGCCATCGGGCTGCGCCCAGGCGATGTCGACCTCGGCCGAGGGCTCGGTGAAGGGGAAGTAGCTCGGGCGGAAGCGCATCTCGAAGTCGCGCTCGAAGAACGCGCGGACGAATTCCGCCAGCGTGCCCTTCAGGTCGGCGAAGCTCGCATGCTCGTCGATCAGGAGCCCCTCGCACTGGTGGAACATCGGCGTGTGGGTCTGGTCGGAATCGGAGCGGTAGACCTTGCCCAGCGCGATCATGCGCAGCGGCGGCTGGCCGCCACGCGCGAGCAGGTCCTGCATGTAGCGCACCTGCACGCCGGAGGTGTGCGTTCGCAACAGGCGGCGGTCGCCGCTGCCGTCATCGGCGATGTAGAAGGTGTCGTGCATGGCCCGCGCCGGATGGTGCGGCGGGAAGTTCAGGGCCTCGAAGTTGTGCCAGTCGTCCTCGATCTCGGGGCCGTCGGCCAGCTCGTAGCCCAGGCGGCCGAAGATGTCGGCGATGCGCTCCATGGTGCGGCTGACCGGATGCAGGCCGCCGCCGTCCCCATTGCGACCGGGCAGGGTGACATCGATGGTTTCGGAAGCGAGGCGTGCGTCGAGCGCGGCCGCCTCGAGCTCCGCCTTGCGCGCGGCCAGGGCGGCACCGATGGCGTCGCGGACGCGGTTGATCGACTCGCCGGCGGCCTTGCGCTGGTCGGCGGGCAGCGTGCCGAGCGACTTGAGCTGGGCGGTGATGCTGCCGTTCTTGCCAAGCAGTCCCACGCGCAATGCCTCGACGGCATCGGGGGTCGCGGCGGCGGCGATGTCGGCAAGCGCCTGCTCGCGGATGGATTCGATATCGGTCATCGGGGCACCATCGGAAGGCCTTCGGGGGCCGTAAACGAAACATGGGGAAGGACTTGCGCCCTTCCCCATGCGTGTATCGCGATGTCCGCCAGGCGGCGGTGCCCTGTGGCACCGCGCACCGGCGACACGTCTTACGCTGCGAGCGCGCCCTTCGCCTTCTCGGCCAGCGCGGCAAAACCCGCCGCGTCGTGCACGGCGATGTCGGCCAGCACCTTGCGGTCGAGGGTGATGCCGGCCTTCATCAGGCCGTTCATGAAGCGGCTGTAGCTCATGCCGTTGATGCGGGCCGCCGCGTTGATGCGGGTGATCCACAGCGAACGGAAATTCCGCTTCTTCTGCTTGCGGCCGATGTAGGCGTACTGCAGGGCCTTGGTGACGGCCTGCTTGGCAACGCGGAAGACCTTGCGGCGCGCGTTGTAGTAACCCTTGGCCTGCTTGAGGACCTTCTTGTGACGGCGGCGCGCCTGAACGCCACGCTTGACTCGTGCCATGGTTCAGTCCTCCTCAGAGATACGGCAGCATGCGGTCGAGACGACCGGAGTCGCACGCCGGGATGTGGTTCGTCTGGCGGAGGTTGCGCTTACGCTTCGTCGCCTTCTTGGTCAGGATGTGGCTGCGGTTGGCATGGCCCGCCTTGTACTTGCCGGAAGCGGTCTTCCGGAAGCGCTTGGCCGCGCCCCGATGCGTCTTGATCTTGGGCATTGCTGGTGTCCTTGTGGGTGCTTCGCTACTGGCCCGGGCGGTGGCCTGCGCCACGCTTTCCGTCCTGCCCTTGCCGGTCTGATGGCCCCGGGGCCCGAAGGCCGCGGAGCGGGTCCAACCGGACCGCGCGACGAACACGCGGACCGAGCCGCGCATTATGCACGGCCGGAGGCGGTGTCTGCAAATCCGGGAATCCGGGCCGCCGGAAGGGCGACCCACGCGCGCCAGCCGGCGCGCGGCGGCCCTACTTCTTCTTAGGCGCGATCATCATGACCATCTGGCGACCTTCCAGGCGCGGCCGGGACTCGATCACGATGTCCTCGCCCAGGTCGGCCTCGATGCGCGCGGCCATGCCGCGGCCCAGCTCCTGGTGGCTCATTTCACGGCCACGGAAGCGGATGTTGACCTTGATCTTGTCGCCTTCCTCCAGGAAGCCGCGCATCTTGCGCAGCTTGATCTGGTAGTCGCCCTCGTCGGTCACCGGACGGAACTTCACTTCCTTGATCTCGACCTGCTTGGACTTCTTCTTGGCCTCGTTGGCGCGCTTCTGCGCCTCGAAGCGGAACTTGCCGAAGTCCATGATCTTGCAGACCGGCGGATCGGCATTGGGCTGGATCTCGACGAGGTCCAGTCCTTCTTCTTCGGCCATGGCGATGGCTTCGTCGCGCGAAAGCACGCCGATCATCTCGCCGTCCGATCCGATCACGCGTACGCGGGGTACGCGGATTTCGAGGTTCCTGCGGTTCTGCTTGTCCGGGGTACTGATATTGCAATCTCCGTGGGTGGCACTTCTGGCGGGTCCACTTCCGGGACCCACGGTACCTGCCGCGTGGCAGGCACCGGGCTATATGATACTCAGGGACCCTGTTCCGCGTGCAGACGGGCCGTGAAGTCGGCGAGCGGCATCGAGCCCAGGTCTTCCCCGGCCCGCGTCCGCACCGCGACCGCCCCCTGTTCCTTCTCGCGGTCCCCCACCACGAGCAGGTACGGCACGCGCGCAAGCGTGTGCTCGCGGATCTTATAGCCGATCTTCTCGTTCCGCAAATCCGATTCCACCCTGAGCCCTTGATCCACAAGGGTTTTACGGATTTCGGCGGCCCAGTCGGCCTGGGCGTCGGTGATATTCATCACCACCGCCTGCACCGGGGCCAGCCAGGCCGGGAAGGCGCCGGCATGGTTCTCGATCAGGATGCCGATGAAGCGCTCCATCGAGCCCACGATGGCGCGGTGCAGCATGACCGGCGTGCGCTTCTGGCTGTGCTCGTCCACGTACTCGGCGCCCAGGCGGCCGGGCATCATGAAATCGACCTGCATGGTGCCCAGCTGCCAGGTGCGGCCGATCGCGTCCTTCAGGTGGTACTCGATCTTGGGGCCATAGAAGGCGCCCTCGCCCGGCAGTTCCTGCCACTCGACGCCGGCCGCCGACAACGCGCCGCGAAGCGCGGCCTCGGCCTTGTCCCAGGTGGCATCGTCGCCCAGCCGCGAATCCGGGCGCAGCGCCAGCTTGACCTGCACCTCGCCGAAGCCGAAGTCCTGGTAGACCTTCATCGCCTGGGCGTGGAAGGCGGTGACCTCGGACTCGATCTGGGCCTCGGTGCAGAACACATGGCCGTCGTCCTGGGTGAAGCCGCGCACGCGCAGGATGCCGTGCAGCGCGCCCGAGGGCTCGTTGCGGTGGCAGCTGCCGAACTCGCCGTAGCGGATGGGCAGGTCGCGGTAGCTGTGCAGGCCCTGGTTGAACACCTGCACGTGCCCCGGGCAGTTCATGGGCTTCACCGCGTAGGTCCGCTTCTCGGACTCGGTGAAGAACATGTTCTCCTTGTAGTTGTCCCAGTGGCCCGACTTCTGCCACAGGCTCACGTCCAGGATCTGCGGGCAGCGCACCTCGCCATAGCCGCTGTCGCGGTACACGCCACGCATGTACTGCTCCACCACCTGCCACAGCGCCCAGCCCTTGGGGTGCCAGAACACCAGGCCCGGCGCCTCTTCCTGCAGGTGGAACAGGTCCTGCTGCTTGCCGATGCGGCGGTGGTCGCGCTTCTCCGCCTCCTCGATGCGCTGCACGTAGGCCTTGAGCTGCTTGGCGTCGGCCCAGGCCGTGCCGTAGATGCGCTGCAGCTGCTCGTTCTTTGCATCGCCGCGCCAGTAGGCGCCCGACGTGCGCAGCAGCTTGAAGGCCTTGAGGAAGCGCGTGTTCGGCACGTGCGGGCCGCGGCACATGTCCACGTATTCCTGGTGGTGGTAGAGGCCCATGGCCGTGACCTCGGGCCCCACGTCCTCGATCAGGCGCAGCTTGTAGTCCTCGCCGCGCGCCTTGAAGGTCTCGACCACCTCGTCGCGCGGGGTCATGCGCTTGATGACGTCGTATTCGGTGTCGATCAGCTCGCGCATGCGCGCCTCGATCGCCGCCAGGTCGTCGGGCGTGAACGGCTGCGCGCGCCAGATGTCGTAGTAGAAACCGTCCTCGATCACCGGGCCGATCACCATCTTGGCATCGGGATAGAGCTGCTTGACCGCGTGCCCCACCAGGTGGGCGCAGGAGTGGCGGATGATCTCCACCCCCTCGGCATCCTTCGGGGTGAGGATCTGCAGGCTGGCGTCATGGTCGATGAGGTCCGAGGCATCGACCTGGCGGCCGTCGACCTTGCCGGCCACGGTGGCCTTGGCCAGGCCCGGGCCGATCGACTCGGCCACCTGCATGACGGTGACGGGGGATTCGAACTCGCGGCGGCTGCCGTCGGGGAGCGTGATGGTGATCATGGCGGGGCGGGGTGTCTTCTGGATTCGGCGGGCGGCGCAGGCCGCCGCTGGAGCATGAAAAAGGCGCCACGCAGGCGCCTTCCGGATCGGCTGCGGGCGGTATCAGCAATGGGCGGAGGTAGTGTCCATGTCGCACGCTCGGCCGGCGCGTTGGCGCGGGCCACCTGTCTCCCGGGATGCCGGCCGATTCTAGCCGAATCGCGCCGGCCGCCAAAGGCGGCAACCGGCAATCACCCGGCCCGCCCTGCGACGCCCGGCGGCAGCCCGGACCCTGGCGGGGGTGCCGGTCCGCCACCCGTCGCCATGCCCACCGCGTTGTACGGCGAGAACTGGCCCAGGACGCCGTTGAAGAACATGGCCGCCATCGGCGGTGCACTGACGATGAGCATTGTCAGGATCACGCCCATGCCACCTTGCTGCATCGCCATCGCGGTCAGGCTCTCCTGCGGGGTCGCCATGACCCAGTCCGCGACCCAGAACGCCATGCCGACTGCGATCAACATGTCCATGGCGAGCGTGGTCATGACGGTCAGGAGCGCCAACGAGAACAACGTGCCCAGCCCGTAGTAGAGCCACTTGCTGAAAAGCTGCCGTGTGGACCGGAACAGGAGGCACAGGATGAAGATCGGCCCGAACCCGACGACGAGCGCGATGGCGACCTTGTTGAGCAGCAGCATCCCTGCCGCAATCATCGCCGGCCCGCCGAGTCCGGTGCCCGCGAACCACATGGCGCGGGTCTTGCGCTGTTCGGTCAGCATGTCGCCACCGTGGTCGATGGAGTCGATCAGGGTGAGCGCTACCTGCATGATGGCCAGGACGCGGTCGATGTCTTCGTAGGGGCCTCCGTCATCCCGCCCGGTCACGACCTGCGACACGGTTTCGCCGAGGCCGTCGGTCAGCAGGCGGTATGTCGAACCCGCGCCCGCGGCCGCGCCGGTGGCGATGCCGATTACCAGCACGGCCTTCAGGGCATCGCCAACCAGCGCCATCATCGGCTCGCGCGACAGGCCGGTGGCGATGCGGTATCCCTGGACCAGGATCCAAAGGGTCAGGAGCGTGAGCGCCGCGCTGCCGGCCACGGTGACAACGCGGCCCAGGAGGTTGCCGGCGAACTCACCGATCTCGTCGTCGAGGAAGCCGTTGATCTCCTGGAAGAAGATCATGTTGGGCAGAGTCTGCGCCTGCATCCAGTCGAAACCGGCCCCGGCCAGCGAGATCATGCTCTCGATCGCCATCGTGGGCTCCTAGCGCTCGCGCTCTCGCGCCGCCCTCAGCGCCACTTTCAGCATGGCGCCCTGGACCAGCTCGCCCCCGGCGGGCGCTTCCTGGAGGGCCTCGTTCGCAAGACGCACATGGCTGTCCCGCAAGGTCTGCAGCGCACTGTCGTACGCCGACATCAGCCGCTCGCCGCTCTGGACGTCGTTCTGCAGTTGACCCTGGATGGACAGGATCCGGTTGGTATTCGAGGCGAGCCTGCCCTCCTCCTCGGGCCGGATGGCGCCCCGTTCCGCGTAGGCAGCGCGCAACTCCTCGTCGCGCTTGTCGACGTCGTCGAGCATCGCGACCAGGGCGTTGAATCGCCGGTTCTCCGTGCGCACGATGGAGACGCAGTGGGCGTGCAGCTCGGCACCCTTCGGCTGCCTGCCCGAGGCCGTCCCACAGCGTCTGTCCACGCCGGTGTCGATGTCGAGCGGCACGAAGTTCTCGCGGTAGCCGCTGTCACCGGCATAGGCGTCACCCGTGACGAGTCCCTGTTCGTACTGGCGTTCGAGCGACCGCAGCTGCTCGACCTGCTGCTTGTAGTCCTCGATCATCTGCTGGTATTGCGCCACCCAGCCCAGCGCGGTCTTGATGGTATGCGGCAAGTCCACCACCGCCCATTGCGCGGACACCGGACCCGTCGCCAAGCCGCCACACAGCACCAGCACCGTGCCCGCCAGCCACCTGAGTGGCGTCCCTCCCCTGTCGACTTCCCTGTCGTCCATGTCCCGCTCCCTGGGTTGATTCAAACCGGCCTGGTTCCTTCAGCCGCCTTATGAGCCGCGCGCCGCTCCTTGCGTGCAGCGTGGAACGTCTCCAGCCAGTCCGCAGGAACCAGCGCATCCTGCGCGACTCCCAGCGACGCGGCCTGACTGGCGATCACTTCGTGCATCACTCCGATGTTGTCGGTGGACGCGGAAATCACGGCGAGGACATCATCGAGGCCATCGAGATCCAGCTTGCAGACCGCGGAGGCGTGTCCCTGCTTGACGAGGAAACTGCGTGAACGCTCATCCAGCGCCACGACGACACGGTATTCGGCCTCGGTGAGTTTCAGCCCCTCGACGTAGTCCTTCCGGCTGGCATTCGGATTGGGCAAAAGCACCAGGGTCGCGGTCTGCTCGACGAGCGCCGCAGCGATGTCACTCGCCAGCGCGTCTTCCGGGCTCTGCGTGGCGAAGATCCCCAGGCCGTTCTGCTTGCGGATCGTCTTCTGCTTGTTGCGGGCGAATTCCTTGAGCGCCCCGCCACCGTCGAGGATCTTCCAGAACTCGTCCATCACGTACACCAGGCGGCGCCCGTCGATGATTCCTTCAAGGCGATGCAGCAGGTAGCGGACAACCGGAACCCTGACCTCGGAATTCTCCAGGATGTCGGTGTAGTCGAACCCGATGATGTTCGCCCGGTCCAGGTCGATGGTGTCGACCGGATTGTCGAAGACCCAACCCAGGCTGTGCCCGCCGGTCCACTTGCGCAGCCGTGCGTAAAGACCGTCCTCGCCCATGTTCGGAAGGCTCTTCTGCAGGTTTGCCATGCTGCGCAGGTGCATGGGTGCATCCATGACGCCAGCGACGGCGCGGAAGATGTCCTCCTCCTCGCGCGCCGTGTACTCGGCCTTTCCTGCAAGCAGCTTCACCAGCTCGGCCAGGAACTGCAGGTTGGCGTCGGTACGTTCGCACTGCAGCGGATTGAAGCCGGTCGGCCTCCCGGCCTCCAGCGCCAGGTACGTGCCACCACATGCCCGGACGAAGATCTCGGCACCGCGGTCCTTGTCGAAGAAGAACACCGCTGGCGGCGGATCGAGTTTCTGGGTCTGTGCCAGCAGAAAGTTCACGAGCGCGGTCTTTCCGGTTCCGGACTTGCCGATGACCAGCGTGTTCCCCAGTGCCTTCTCACCCTGCGAGTCTTCAGCCGGGTGCGTGGCGTGGAAATTGAAGTAGTACGGTTGGCCGTTGCTTGCCTGGAGTGTCGTTACGCACTCACCCCAGGGATTGCCCGACTGTTTCCCGCTGGCGAAGTTATGAAGCGGAGAAAGCCCGAGGAAATTCAGCGAACTCACGTTTGCGAACCGCGTCCGGAACCGCCAGTTGGCGGGCAGCTGTGCGTAGAACGCGGGGGCGACCGCGAGATCCTCCTTGGCTGAAACGAATCCGGCGTTGGAAAGCTCGGCCCGGGCCTGTGCGACACATTGTGAAAGTGCTTCCTGGGTGTCGGCGTGGACCGCAAGCGAGAAGTGGTACTCGCCCAGCACGAAATTTCCCGAGGCCAGCTGGTCCATGGCCTGGTCGAGTTCGGCGATCTGGCTCACTGCGCGGTCGCCGGAAGAGACCATCATCCCCTTGGTCCGGTCGAGGGCCCGCAGGGCGTCCTGGCGCCCCATCGGGCTGAACGACTGCGTGAGCACGTACTCGAAGCCGAGGAACTTCAATCCGTTCAGGATCCCGGGCCAGGTCGCGTCGGTGTACTCCTTGATATTCAGGATCGCACCGTACTGGTGCTTGCCCGTCGGCGGGGCGATAACGAAGTCGCCGGACCTGGAAGAGAAGGTGTGCCGACTTACTGCGAGGTAGTCCGCGATCGGCGCCGACAGAACCGGAACAGGTTCATCGAGCCGGTTGAGCACGTAGCCGTAAAGCTCCAGCACTTCCGAGAAGACGATGCCGTTATCGCGCTGGTACATGCAGAGGCGCCGCGGCGAGTAATCGCGGAGCACCGCCTCGACGTTGCCTGCAAGCTCACGCAGTCGGGCGACGGCCTGGCGCTCCGCGGCCATCAGTCTCTCGAGATCTGCCGACCGCTCCATCAACCCGCGGCCCGCGACGACCGGTCGGTAGATCATGGTCAGGAAGAGGTCGTTCTGGAGCGTCTCCTTGCCCGACAGCTTCCCGAAATAGGCGTCGGAGAGCGTCTGGTTGAAAGCGTTGGCGAAGCACCCGCCGCCGCGGATGCGCCGTTTTCTGCGGACATCGTGCGTCCAGAAGGCGACATTCGCGAAATCCGGGGCACGCAGGGTCTGCAACATGCGGTTGAACGTCGCATGGCGGTGTTCGAGGTCCCATTCCTCACGGCCGACGAAGGGAAGCCCGCCGAGTTGCCATGCCACCAGGTAGTCACCTCCCGTGGTCTTCACCACGTCTTCCGCGACATGACTCGACAGCGGCACGAGCCCGGCCACTGGTGCATCGGGTGCGAGGGCAGGCCTCGGGCTCATCCCTGCTCCCCGATGGCCCTTCCCGCGACAGGCGCGAACGACCAGTCGCCTCCACGAAGGTGGCGGTTGCGGACCCGCGCAAGCATTTGCCAGCGCAATCCCAGCAGCCGGAAGACCATCTCGTCGCGCCGTGCCATTTGGCGCATCGCGAGGATGACCAAGGGCATCAGCACAAGCAACAACAGGTTCACGTAGACGGCGAGCAGCAGGCACGCCCCCGCGCCGATGAAGAACGGCACGTAGGGCACACCCATGAACATCGCTGGCCGCGTGCAGCCCCGGAAGAGGACATCCTTACGCATGCGACACCGGCAGTATGGCTTCGAGCATGGCCGTGCACTCGCCAGCCTCGGGGCCCAGGAGCATGCGGGCGATCTGCGCAGCGGCACCGATCAGGAGTCCGCCCACCAGGATCGGCGCGACGTCGGAGATCCGCTTGTGGGCGAAGGCGATCTGGTAACCCGCGAAGATGATCGCGATGGTCACCACGGCGATCGAAGCCATGTTGAGCAGGCCGTTGACGTTGTCGAAGAAGCCGCAGACCTTTGCATCGGCCCCGCCGAAAGCCTGCCCGAGCACGACCACCGGTCCGGAGGCGAGTGCTGCGACCAGGAAGGACGCGGGGCCGAGATGCCGGCGGCGCCGGATGCGGCGGAGGGACGGATGTGCGTTGCATCGGGTTTTCATGAGACGTCCTTGTTGTTGGCGGTATGCCGCTTCCGTTGCGGCGGTGGTCAAAAGACGAAGGCGGAGTCTGTCTTTTCCCGATCGCGGGACCGACCCTGCACTCCCGGAGCGTGGCCCGGTATCCCGGCTCCTGGCGGTTCGGGTCCGGTCACCCTTGGCACGAACGGGCTGTCGTGCGGGCGCATCGCGGCGGCATGCGCGTCGTCCTGTTCGTGCGCCACGGAGCTTGCCGCGGTCCCGCCCGTGGTACCGGCGGAAGACAGGCCGCGCCTTTCACGAAGGCTCGCGATCGGCGAATGGACCGCGGCTCCGGAGGCGATCACACTGAGCGGTAGCGTTGGCACGGAATGGATCGCCTCCTGGCCCGCGGCCTGGATCGATGCGTGCACCTTCTGCACATAGCCATCCCTGAAGCCACGCTCGAAGTCACCCGAGTAGTAGCAGCTGAACGCTTTGCCCCAGTCGCGGTCCGCGCGGTTGCGGCAGTCGGCCAGAATGCGGGCGCCCGCAGCGAGGTTGGGACAGGCGGAGAACGCCTCTTCGTAGCTGTCGAGGCCCTGCGCGGCGAGGTTGTACCTGTTGACCTGGGCCAGGCCGATCGAGAAGTTGTAGCCTTCCCGCTCGAGCTTCGCCGCGGTGGCGACCGCCTCTTCGAGGCTGCGCGGCTGTCGCGCCAGGCGTGCGCCCACCACCCCGATGGCATACGGGTTGAACGAGGATTCCACGCGCACCACGTGCTGCATCACGTCGGCAGGCACCGCCAGGTCCTGGCAGGCGAACATCTCGATTCCGGGAATCATGTTCCCTCCTCCTGCGCCGCCGCCACGCCACCGAACTCCAGCCCGGTGATGCGTCGTCGTCCACCGTGCGCGCTGACGTGAACGATGAGGTCGATGGTCGTCGCCAAGAGCCGGCGGATCGTCCCGAACTCGAGTCCTGCACCCTCGTCGGAGGCTTTCACCATGAGCGCGAGCTGGTCCCAGGTCTGCGACGTACTTCCGGCATGGCAGCTCGTGATCGAGCCCGGGTGGCCGGAGGCACAGTTGCGAATGAAATAGAAGGCTTCGTCTCCGCGCAGCTCGGCGAGGATGATCCTGTCGGGCTTCATCCGCAGGCAGGCCTCCATGCACGACTTGGCCGTGACTTTCGCCACCCCCTGCCCACCCTTGGAGTACAGCAGGTGCACGACGTTGGGCTGGCTGATGAAGAGTTCGCGCGCGTCCTCGATCGTCACCAGCCGCTCTTCGGGCGGGATGTGCTCCACCAGCGCCTTCATGAAGGTCGTCTTGCCGCTGCCGGTTGCACCGGACACGACGATGTTCCGCCTGAGCTGCACGGCGCGGCGGAAGAGCTCCGCATGCCTGCCCCCCGCATAAAGCGCCCGCAGCTCTTCGTCATGCGGATCCTGGCGGGAGCCGCCCTGGATCAATGCGAAGAACCCTTCCGCTTCGTAGTCGTCCAGCCGGCGGGTCTGGCGCGACGGCAACCGGATGGTGATCGAGACTGCGCCGGCCTCGCAGGCTGGCGGAATCACGAATTGGGCTCGCTGGCCGGTCGGAAACGTAAGCGACACCACCGGCTCCGCATCGGTGATGCGCTGTCCAGTGTTGCTTTCGTTGACGACGGCCGTGCAGAACTGGCGTGCGCGGTCAAAGCTCAAGCCTGGCACATCGACCCGCTGCCACCCGCCGGACCGCTCCAGCCACACCTCGCCCGGACGATTGATGCAGATCTCGGTGACGTCAGGCGAATCGAGATAGGTGTCTATGCCAAGCACCCGGTACTGGTAGTCCAGGAATGCGTCTCCTGCCCCGACCGAGCCCTTGTCTGCGCGGGTCCCACTCATAGCTGCGCTACCACCGCGGTGAAGTCGACATCGCGCGCGACATACACATTGAGCAGGCTGCCCTGGTGGATGGTGACGGTGGGTGGGCGGCGATTATCCAGTGCCTGGTGCGCAAGCCGCTCCAGCGTCCGGGCCGTCGTGCTCTCATACGGCGAGTGCACCACGATCCCACCCTCTCCGATGACAGCACCCGGGGGGCCCTCCTCGGCCGCGGCGTACTTGAATGCATCGCTGACCAGGCTCACCAGGAGCGCCGATCCGATCCTGGAACCCCAATGCGCGCTGTAGTGACCCGGGTGGCCAGCACCACCCAGGCCGTCGACGCCAGGGCTCGCCATGCCGATGTCGATTCCGTTGGGCGTGGTGATGCGGTCCCAGACCACGGCCACGCGCGGGCCCCGTGGCTCGGCCTCGTACCGTCCGAGTACCTTTGAGCCCTTCGGCAGCAGGAGCCGCCTGCCATTGATCGAGTACACGGGCTCGGTCACGACGCAGGACGTAAAGCCCGGGATGTCGGTGACGATGCGTGTTTCGAGCACGCAGCGGATATAGGTTCCACGCACGAGCAGGGTATCGGGCCGCGCGATGGGCCGGGCCGCGGTGGCGTCGATCGTTGCGGGCGCCGGCCCGTCCTGCGCTTGCACGCCCGGCAACCCTGCGAGCATCGCCTGCATGTACGGGTCGGTCGGCTGGGCGGATTCGGCGCTCGCACTGCGACGATCCCGCAGGCTCGGGCCGGTCGGATGTTGCGGCGGAGGCAGCACGGGGCCGACCCTCGGAACCCCGTGCACGGGGACGGGCACGGATGGCAGGGGCACGATGGGCACCGGAGCGGCGGGCACTGGCGAGGGCGATGTCGGCCGCATGGACGTCCTGGGCAGTTCCGGAATCACCAGGTCCTGGGCGCGGGGTGGCGACCCGGCACCGCCGTCTCCGCCCACTGCCCGAAGCATGCCGACGATTGCTGCCACCAGGAGCAGCACGATTCCGGCAAGGAACAAGAGGGCCTTCCGGTTGAGTCGGTGGACGTCCTCCGCGCGCAGTACAGGCGCGCCCGCATCGAGCTCGGGAGCCGCCTGGTGTGCCGCGTAGTGCCCGGCGCCGTTGGCGCCGACATCCTGCCTGCCGGCACCGTTCATCGCGCGTTCCTCCTGAGGCCAACCACATCCCGCCCGTGCCGGACGACCAGGAAGGGATACGTGCCGTGCACCACCAGTACATCGCCCTCCACCGTGGTGTTGACGACGAATTCGTCGCCATGCCGGCTCCGGCGCCCGAACACCGCGGGAAACGTTCCTGTCGGAAGGGACGCCTGGCTGCCCATGCGCAGGTAAGTGAAACGCCCGTCGTCATACACGTGCATGGGTACGAGCCAGGGCGGAGCCTTGCGCGCCGCCACTTCGTAGTCGAAGTGGTAGGTGCGGTCGCGGTCCAGCGCGGTGCTCTGGCCCGATGTTGCACCCGTGTCGGTGTCGGTCTCGGCCCTGGAGAAGGCCGCGTCCGCCGGATAGCGGAAACCGACCCGGTACTGCACGCCTGCGCGCCGCACCTGCTCGAGGCTGGTCCAGTCTGCCGCCACCACCTTCAGTTCGAAGATGTAGGAGTGCGCCTGTGTTCTTACCAGCATATTGGTGTCCACGTCGGCATCCCGCGGGCGCAGGTAGAACGCATTGCCGCGCCGGGTCAGGTCCCAGCCGCTGCTGAAACCCGTACTGAAATCCAGGATCTCCTCGGCAGGATCGAGCTCGATCCGCGTGGTGATGCCCAGGGCTGTGCGGATCTGGTAGATGCGGTCGGGCTCGTAGTCGAACACGTCCACCTGGGGCGGCAGGCCGCCCGGCTGCGCAGCAGCGGGCTGCGCCGCAACCGTGATGATTCCAAGGCACAGCAGGATCGGGCCGAGTGCCTTCCTCATGGCGCGACCACTCCTTCCGCCAGGGTATCGGCGGTTGCGGGATATGCGGGCGGGGAGTCCGTGACCGATGCCCGGGCGGCGCCCTCGTCCGCCTCGAAGATCGCGGGTTCGCTCTCGACCGGTGGTACCGGCGCGTAGTCGGCATCGACCCGGTAACTGGTGACCTGGAAACCAAGCGGATTCTCGAGCCTGTCGGGCTCGTCCATCCGCAATGCCAGGTTGTAGGTGAAGCCAAGGGTCGCAATGCGGCTGTCCAGCGGACGCGTGGCGCCGGTGGTCTTGTCATACACGCTGCGCTGGAAACGGACGGTGGCTCCATTCGGCGTCCCGTCGGCGGCCTCGGTCAGCTGGATGCTCAGGATCCGAACCCTGATCGCGCGGCTGCGCCCGTAGGTGTTGAAGGGACTCGCCGCATTGCTGGCTGCATGTACCGCCGCGTACTCCCTCCCGACCTCGGTAGCGGACATGGCATGCACAGCCCGCCAGTCACGCAGGTTCATCATGGCCACGTCATAGGATTCGCGCAGGCTGATGAAGTTCGCCACGTTCGCACGCGCGATCGCCTCACTGGCGCTGATGCTGCGGTGCCGGAAGTCCTCGTCCAGCCTCGCCACGGTGGCATTGCCACTGGCCGCATCGGCCATCACCAGGAAGGGCACCCGCTCCTTCAGCGGCATCACCTTGAGGTAGCCCGCGCCAAGCAGGAGGGCGAGCAGCGAAGCGACGTTCGCAACCCACCACGCACGGCGCTCGCTACGACGCGAGAGGTCCGCGATGCTGGCTTCGTAGTTCACCGCGCGGGCGACCGCATCCCTGGTCGCCGGCTGCTCCTGCTTGAACATTCTGCAATCCGTGCAATGTCGTCGCGCCCAGCGCGCGATGCTCAGCCGCCGGCCGCATTCCTTGCAGCCACCACCATCCTGTTCCCGTTGAGCCGCAACAGGAGCCCCTGCCCGTCGAACGCACGCTCAAGCTGGGCCAGCGCCTCGGGCAGGCTGCCCGCGCGCACGTCCCGGACCGGCTCGTGCAAGGTGAAATCGGACGTGTGCCGGTAGTCGAGTTCATGGCCGCCGTCGCGCGCCCAGCGCGCGAGCAGACCGCGCAACGTCCCGTCCATCGGGGAGGGCTGGTACACGTAGACGCCGCTCAGCGGGATGGCCTCTGCCGCCGACGCATACCGGTTCGCGGGCGTCCAGCGCCCGCCAAAATCGCGGGCCTCGCGACCCGCGCAGCCAATGCAGGCCGCCATCAGCGCTGCCGCGATCGCCATGCTGGCGAAACTTGCGGGCTTCCTGCCCATGCCACCCTCCCTGGCGTGTATTCCAACGTTGAATGGAAGAGGCCGGAACGATCCTTGTCCTCGGCCGTGGTACCCGGTTGCCGCCTTCCTGCGCGGCCTGCGCGATGCTCCCCTCGCGCCACGACTGAACGCTAACCGCGGACCGGGCACGGTTCAATATGGATTCCGGCGCATTTGTGTGACTTCGAACAGAGAAAGGAAAATTCCGACAGTGCTTTCGGAATGGCGTTGTCCGTCGAAGCTGTCATGGGCGCGCCTTATGATGACCGCATGCACTCATTCGCACTTCGCACGGCCCCGCTCGCCGCAGTCCTCGCCACCACCCTCATCCTCGCCGCCTGCAGCGCCGGCCCCGGCCGCGCCCCTGCAAGGAGCGTTGCGCCAGCGACCTCCTCCCCGCAGTCGTCGGATCCCGTCCTCCTGATCTCCGTCGACGGCCTCCACCCGGACCGGATCAGCCCCGCCGACGCACCCAACCTCGCCCGCCTCGCCAGCACCGGCGTGCAGGCCCGCTGGATGACGCCCTCCTACCCCAGCCTTACCTTCCCGAACCACTACACCATCGCCACCGGCCTGCGTCCGGACCGCCACGGCATCGTCCACAACTCGATGCACGACGAGGCGCTGGGCACCTTCCGCCTGTCCGACCGCGACGCCGTGGGCACCAGCGACTGGTGGGGCGGGGTCCCGATCTGGGTGGCTGCGGAGAAGGCCGGCCTGCCCACCGCCACGATGTTCTGGCCGGGCTCCGAAGCCGAGATCGCGGGTGTCCGCCCCACGCGCTGGCACGAGTACGAGGAAACCGTGCCCGCCGCCGAGCGCGCGGAGACCGTGGCCGGCTGGCTGCTGGAACCCGAGGCCACGCGGCCGCGCCTGGCCACGCTGTACTTCCACGCCGTGGACACCGCCGCGCACACGTACGGGCCGGATTCGGACCAGGCGCGTGCGGCGCTGGCCGAAACCGATGCCGCCGTCGGCCGCCTGCTGGCACGCCTGAAAGAAGGCGGCCGCCTGCAGCACACCAACATCATCGTGGTCTCCGACCACGGCATGGCGCCGGTGCCGCCGGGCAACCAGGTGTCGGTCAGCGACATGGTCACGATGGAGGAGGCACGCATCACCAGCATCGGCCAGGTGATCCAGGTGCAGCCGAATCCGGGCTTCGAGGCCACAGTGGAAGCACGCCTTGTCGGTCGCCACGCGCACCACGAATGCTGGCGCCGCGAAGACCTGCCGGCACGCTGGCACTACGGCACGCATCCGCGCATCCCAGCCATCGTGTGCCAGATGGACGAGGGTTGGGACGCGGTGCTGCCGCGCATGCTTGAAGCGCGTGCGGGCGGCGGCACGCGCGGCTCGCACGGCTACGACCCCGCCCTGCCCTCCATGCGCGCGGTGTTCATCGCCACGGGCCCGGCCTTTCGCCAGGGCGCGGTGATCGACCCGATCGACAATGTCGACGTATATCCGCTGATGACGCGGTTGCTCGGTATCCCGGCCGGGGACCACGACGGCGACAGCCAGGCCCTGCTGCCCGCCTTGCGCTGAGCCGCGTGGCGTGCCGGCGCCCGATTGCGGTGCGCCGGCACGTAACCGCCGCGCTCAGAGTGCGGCGGTCACCACGATTTCCACCTTCCAGCCCGGATCGGCCAGGCGCGCTTCCACGGTGGCGCGCGCGGGCGCCTGGCCCGGCACCACCCATGCATCCCACGCGCGGTTCATGCCCTCGAAGTCGGCGAGGTCGGCGAGGTAGACCTGTGCGCGCAGCACGCGGGTCCGGTCGGTCCCGGCCTGTTCCAGCAGCGCGTCGACGGCCTCGAGCACTTCGCGCGTCTGCACTTCGATGTCGGCGCCGCTGGTTTCCGGCACCTGGCCGGCCAGATGGACGATGCCGCCGTGGATCACGGCTTCCGACATGCGCGGGCCGGCATCGATCCGGGTGATGTGCTGCGCCAGCGCGAAGTCGAGCGCGGCGCGCACGGCCACCGCCTGGGCGAGGTTGCACTGTTCCGGCGTGGCCCGCGGGCTGTCGGGATAGACCTCGGTGGTGGTGGTGAAGCGCGCGCCCGAGACGCTTGCGCACAGGCCCAGCGGTGCGACGTCGTACTCGATCACGCCCGGCGCCACCACCGGCGACCCGATCAGCGTGCCATCCGCGTCCGGCGGCGCGATATGGGTCACGCGCGCCACCGCGTCGATGATCGCCTTCTGGAAGGCCGGCCGCGGATTGCGGCTGTCATCCACCAGGTAGAAGCCATCCGGAATGGTGCCGGGCACGAAAGGCTTGCCGTCGCGCGCGGCGAGGGCGGGGCGGAACTCGCTCTCGTCGCTGTCGGTGGTTTCGTGCAGGTCGATGTGGACCAGCACGCGGCCGCGGAGCGGCGCCACCAGGCCCATGAGCGCCGCGGACTCGCCGGCCGGACTGTCGGGCCGGAAGGACCGGTTGGGATCGACCGCGTCCGGGTTCCATCGCTGGAAGCGCTCGTAGCCCCAGGGACTGACACAGGGCGCGATCAGCAGGTTGGCGCGACCGGTGTACGCGGACGCGTCCTCGCGGGCGAACTGCAGCGCGCCGTGCACGCCGCTGGTCTCGTAGCCGTGCACGCCACCGGTGACGAGCGCTACCGGCAGGGCGTCGTCCCAGCCGCGGCTGCGCAATGCGAACAGCGGGTAGCGGCCGTCGGCGCCGTAGTCGAGTTCGCCGTACTGGACGACATCGAAGCGGTCGCGCAGTGCGTCGATGGCGGCCACGACGTCGTCGCGATAGCTGCGCTGCGGGCGCTGGCGCGCGCGCCAGGCGGTCTTTTCGGCGGCACCCCAGGGCGTTCCGGGGGTGCCGATGGCGGAGATGTCGGTCTGGTTCATGGCCCCATTCTAAGGGCGTCTGCGGGGACCCCGCCGGAGCAGCACGGATTCACTGGCGCTCGCCGCGCAGCACCTGGCCGCCCTGGTGCAGCTCCAGCGAAGCCACGCCGCCCTCCCCGTCGCGCAGGAACACGATTTCGATCCCGAAGGCCGGCGCCTCGAAACGGTCGGCGGCCGCCGCCTGGAGCGGGAACTCGCCCTGCCCGGTGGCCTGTGCGAACAATGCGCCATCGCGATCGCGCACGGTCAGCACGAAGCCGGGCATCAGCGTGTACTCGCCGGCATAGGCCGCCAGCTCGGCGCCCGACAGCGCGGGCCGCGGTGGCGTGGCGCCACCCTCCTCCAGCCTGGTCGCCGGCACCACGCCACCGTTCTGCATCCAGGTGAAGGCATGGCCGCCGTCGGCCTTCTGCTGCGGGCGAAGCAGCGCATCCACCGCCAGCGGATGGAAGTCGCCGGCGCTATCGTAGGCCAGCTCGAACCCGGGCTGTCCTTCGGCCTGCGCGAACAGCCGGCCATCCTGTTGGCGCAGGCTGATCTTCATCATGCCCTGCAGCTGGTAGTCCCCGACCAGCCCGTCGAGCAGTGCCTGTGGCGGCGTGGCGGTCACCCGCGGCGCACCCAGCGGCAGCGACGGATCCACCAGGTGCAGGGCAAGACTGCCGAGCCCGCCGATGGCATTCCAGCTGGTATCGGACAGGACCACGACACCGCGCCCCGCCTCCGGGTCGACCGACACGAACGACGAGAAGCCGCCCGTACCGCCTTCGTGCGCCAGCACGATGCGGCCGGCCACCGGCATCAGCATCCAGTTCATCGCCATCGGCGGCTCACCACCGAGCGGCCGCTGTGCGAGTTCGATCGCAGCCTGCAACGGCGAGCTGGCCGGATCCAGGTTGGCCTGCACGTAACGCACCATGTCGTCGAGCGTGGCGCGTACGCCCCCGGCGCCGGCCATCGCGGGCGGCAGGGCCCACGCCGGCGTCGGCAGGCCGTTGGGGGCGTGGCCGCCAGCCGCGCGCACGCCGTCGGGACGTTTCGCGATGTATGCGCCGTCCATGCCCAGCGGCTCGAGCAGCCGTTCGCGCAGCAACTGTTCGAAGTCCACGCCGGCACGTTCCGCCACCGCATACGACAGCAGCATCGATGCGAAGTTGGAATACGCGAACCGCGCGCCCGGCGCGTATGCCAGCTGCACGTCGTCGAGCGACGCCAGAAGGTCTTCGACCGTCAGCGCGGCATAGGGATCCGCCGGGTTCGGCATCGGCATCCGCGATGGCAGCGCCGGAAGTCCACTGGTATGCGTGACCACGTGGCGCAGCAGGATCGGCTGGCCCTCGAACTCAGGCACCACGGTACCGGCGGGGAGCCAGGCCGACAGCGGATCATCGAGCGAGCCCTCGCCCTGCACGATGAGGTCCGCCAGCAGGATCGAGGTCATGGTCTTGGCGACTGATCCGATCTCGAACGCGCGGTCGGGCCCGATGCGCGCGGCCTGCGCGGGATCCGCGCAGCGGAAGGCGCGTGCCACGCCGTCCTTCTCGACAACCGCGACGGCCATGCAGGCGCCGGTCCGGTCACCGGCGAGCCGCTTGTCGACGACAGCGGCCAGGGCGTTGTCATCGGCAGCATGGACATTGCAGGTCGTGGCCATGGCCACGGCAGCAAGCAGCGGGGTGATCAACGTGCGTCTGGTGCCCATGGGGTTCTCCTCGTATCGGAATGTGCATGTGCCGGGACGGGTGCGGCCCGCGGCCTGGACCGGCTCAACCGGGCCCGCCCTCGAGGGCGTCGATCTGCCGCTGCAGCGTGTCGGCATGTGCCCGGAACCGGGTGCGCGCCGTGTACCGGTTGAGCCAGGCGATACCGGCATACAGCAGCATCAGCACACCGATGTAGCGCAACGACGCCATCGTGGCTCCGTCGCGGGCGAGCGTGAGCCCGACCAGGCCGATCGCGGGTGGCGCCAGGTACCACAGCCAGATGCGCTCCAGCATGCGGGCCTGCACCAGGGCCGCATCGCGCTGGCGACGCAGGTATTCGAGCAGCGAGGCCCCGTGGCCATCCATCGTGGCCGAGCGCCGCGCGCGCCGCAGCTGGAACGGCAGGCACACGGCCCAGGCGGTAATCAGCAGCGAGAACGCTGCCTGCAGCCACGCGCGCTCGACCAGGGTACCGAGCGTCGACAGCGCGAAGAACACGGCCACGATCACAGCGGCGGTGGTTTCGACCAGGTCGCGACGCCGCACCTTCTTCCATAGCGAGGCGTCGCGCGTGCGCAGCTCGTCCACCGCCATCAGGGGAGCCGCGGGCGCGCCGGCGCGCCACTGGTTGCGCAATTCGTTCCAGTCCATGTCACTCCTCCAGGAAACGTTGTTCGAACAGCTGCCGCAGGCGTGTCATGCGCACGGCCACCGCGTTGACGCTCAGTCCCAGCACCTCGGCCACCTGCTCACGCGGCAGGCCTTCCAGGTCCAGCAGCAGCACGCTGCGCTGGACCGGGTCGAGCATGGCCAGGAAGGCATCGAGCAAGGCCAGCGGGTCGCCGGCGTGGCCGCCATCGCCCGGTTCCGGCACCTCGTCGAGCGCATGGTGTTCGCGGCGCGGCTTGCGCACGTGGCTGAGGGCGGTATTGAGGGCAACGCGGTACAACCAGGTGGAGCGCTGCGCGCGGCCATCGAAGCTGTCGAAGCTGCGCCAGAGCTGGAGCTGCATCTCCTGCAGCAGGTCCTGCCAGTCGTCGGGGCCGGCATAGCGCCGCGCCAGGCGCACGAGTGCGCCGCGGTTGTCCTCGACCATGGCGGTGAACGCCGTTTCCCTGTCCATCCGGAGCGGAAGCCTTTCTGCTGGGTCTCGAAAGGATTTGTCGCAAAGGCCGGCGGAAATTTTCATCGGCCGCCGCGCGCGGCCGGACATCATGCCTGCGCTAACGGCGGCCGGCGTTGCGCCGGCCGCCGTGGATCGGCGCCCTTATTCGCTCCAGGTGCCCCGCTCTGGCGTCCAGAAGAGGGTGCGCCGTTCGAAGCGCTGCTTGCGGCCGTTGCTGCCATGCGCCTCTTCGGCGGCCAGCGGGTAGCCGAACGCCGCCTCGCGGCCGTTGTTCTCGAAGTGCGCCAGAATCGCGCCGTGGATCGGGTGCGCACCGGTGGCCGGGGTCCACAGGAACAGGCCGTTCTCGAAGTACTGGAACTTGCCGCGCTGGCCTGACACCGGCGACACGGCCGCGTCGAGCTCGTCGATCATGGCGAAACCCCAGCGCGTTTCGGAGCCGCTGCCGCGGAAGCGGTCGAGGATCCGGCCATGCACGGCGAAGGCGCCGGTTCGCGAATGCCACAGGATCATGCCGTTGCGGAACTGCTGGAAGCGGCCGCCCAGCTGCGCCGCGGCCTCGGCGAGCTCGGGCACGCCCAGGTGGCTGCGCACGCCGCCCATCGCGTAGTACTTGGCGCCGATCGCACCGTGCGGGAGGACCTCGCAGCGCGGAAGGTCGTAGCCGGCATTGTCGCGGGCCTCGTCATTGCCCCAGCGCGAGAGGTAATAGGCCGAGACGTACTGGTTGGCCGGACCGACGTCGAGGTCGGTCTTGAGCCACCAGCGGTTGAAATCTCCCCCGTTGCGGATCTCCCGGCCCCAGGTCTTGCAGTACACGTAGTGCGTGCCCTGGTTCAGCGTGCCGCTGCGTGCCGTGCTGGTCGGCGACGGGAAGCCCGGGGCGGCGGCCCAGGTATCGACGGTGTAGGTGGGCGTGGCCGCCGGCGGCGGGGCACCGTTGTTGATCAGCGTGTAGAAGTTGGCCCAGGGGAAATAGCGCCCCGGGTCGTAGCGGTTCTGGTTGCTGGTCAGCATGCCGTGGCCCTTGATGCGCACGCTGTCGGGCACGACGCGCCAGTGGTCATAGCCGGGGCCCTGCCAGGCCGACGCGCAGTTGACCGGCTGGCGTGCGCAGATGCTGCGGGTAAGGCGCGCCGAGGCATTCACCATCGCCGTGGTCCAGTTTCCGGCGTCGGCGGCGCGGCCATCGTGCTCGATGCCGATCGTGTAGTGGTTGTGGTACGCGGCGTGCCAGGCCTGGTGGTGCTCGCGCACCATCTGGGTGATCTGACCGTCAGAACGCCGGATCACGTAGTGCGCGGACACGTTCGCCGCCGGGTTCTGGAACCAGGAGATGCCGCCTGCATAGCTGCCTTCGATGGTGTGCATGATCACCGCCGAACGGCTGTTGCCGGCACTGCTGTAGTTGCTCGAGTGCGCTGGATTCCAGATCGCCTCGCCGAAATCCAGCGCGGCGCGGCCGATGTTGCCGGGCTTCGTCGTCGGCACCGGGGCGGCCACGGCCGCGGGCTCGTCGAAAGCGGTGATCGAGTCCGCGGCATGATCCATCCGCAGCGCGGGCGCCGACAGCAGGGCCAGCCGCTCGCGCGAAAATGCGCGTGCCATCTCCACCGGCATCGCCGGGATGCGGATGCCGTCGGCATCCACCCCACGCGCCAGCGTCTGCAACACCTCGTAGGCGAAGCTCTGGCGCGCGAAACCCTGGATATTGCCGTCGCCGTTCCCGTAGCCGGCATAGCGGGCCAGGGCACCGGCCATCGCCTCGACGCCGTCGCCTGCGCGGCCGGAATGGCCATCGGCTTTCGCGGCCTGTGCCAGCAGGGCTGCGGCTGCCAGGATGTTGGTTTCCGGGTCCAGCATCACCAGGCGCTCGCTGACGCCGAGCAGCTTCGCGCCCTGGGCGACCTGGTTGGCGAAGCCCTCGCCGCGATAAAGCCCCATCACGCCGTGCGATGCCGGCATGTGGCGATGCCCTGACGTCTCGTGCGGGTCCGGCGTGGCGTGCGTCCAGTTGGTTTCCGCGTAGGCAATGGCTTCGAGCACGCCGCGGGGCAACGATGGAAACCGTTCGTAGGCGCGTTCGAAATACGCGGGATAGGTAGCGCGCTCCCTGGCCTGCAGGGCGACGGCCGCGCGCTGCTCCCGTTCGAGCGCCCGCGCCTCGGCTGCCATCGCGCTGTCCTGCTTCCCGGCGTGGACCGTACCGCTGCCCAGCGCCGCGGCGGCCAGCAGCAACGCGGCCGGCAACTTCAACTTGTCCATGGAATCTCCCTTCCCGCTCTCGTTCGTGGCCCCCTGCTCCGGCCACGGGACCACAGCCCCCCGGGGGACGCCACATGGGGCAATCCCCATGCGCCGCGGTTCCGCGACGGCGGCCGCACCTAGGCCCGTCCCCAGCTTGTCCGCCCGCGCTGCCGGCCCGGAGACTCGCTCGGACTCCAGGACCACGAGGCCCATCCGATGCTGCAGCCGATCATCCAGGACGCCATGCGCGCCGCCGACCAGTTCTTCCGCCAGATCCAGGCGGAGCTGAATCCGTCGCGCGGGCATGTCGCGCCGCGCGATGCCGGCTTCGACCAGTCGGTCAGCGGTGCACAGCCGCACTGGGGCTTCGATGGCGCGATGGCCGACATCGCCGGTGCCGTCTATGCGCGCGGCGACGCTCCGGGCTGGCAGCGCATGGGTGACGGCGAGCTGGCCGCGGCCGGCATCGACGCCGGCCTGCTCTATGCGAATGGCATGGAAGCCGGCGTCTACACCGATGGCAACGGCCGCTTCGTGGTGGCCTACGCCGGCAACGACACTGGCGGCGTGGAAGACGTGGGCACGGTGATCGCGCAGTCGGCCGGCTTCCAGACCCGGCAGTACGACAATGCGGTGGCGCTGGCGCACCAGGCGGAGAACGCGTTCGGCGGCGACAACGTGGTCTATACCGGCCATTCGCTGGGCGGCGGGCTGGCCTCGCTCGCCGCCGCGGCCACCGGCAGTACCGCGGTGACCTTCAGCGCCCAGGGCATCCACGACAACGTTCTGCGCCAGCATGGCCTCGATCCGGTGGTGACGCGCCACCGTGCCGACCAGGGGCAGATGCGCCACTACAGCATCGACGGCGATTTCGCGACCTTCGTGCAGCGCCAGATGCCGATCTTCGACATGCTGCCCGACACGCTCGGCACGCACATCCAGTTCAACAACCCGGCCGGGCTTTCCAACATTCCCGATGCGCACAACATCGCGCCCTTGAAGGCACAGATCGAGGCCCAGGCCTCGTACCGGCTGGAGTTCGTCGATCCGGTCGAGCGCGTGCTGCAGGAGGTGTTCTCGGCGGTGACCTCGGTCATCGCGAACGCCTGGCGTGCGGTGGCGCCGCCGATCGTCTGATTGCCGACCGCCTGGCCGCCCTGCGTCTGGTCCTGCGGATCGGGCGCGGAGCGCCGTCCCTACATGTCCCGTAGCAGGGTCGCGACGGCGCTGCGGTAGCCGGCGAGCGCCTTGTCGTGTGCGGCGTGCCGGCCATCGGCCACCACGCGTCGGCCGGCCACCTCCACCTCGCGCACCGCAGGGCGATTGCCGCTGAAGATCCAGCGGTCGGCCACGTCGGCCGTGGTCGCGCCGGCGAGCAGCGGGGATGCGGCATCCAGGATGATTGTGTCACCGGTGTCCGCGAATCCGGTGGCCTTGGTGGCGCTGGCCAGCGCGCCCCCGAGCAGGGCGCCGCCGACGCTGGGCACTGCAGCCGAGACGGCGATGTTGCGACGCTGCCGCAGCAGGCGCTGGCCGTATTCGAGCCAACGCAGTTCCTCCACCGGCGACACCGACACGTGCGAATCCGAGCCGATGCCCCAGGCACCACCGGCATCGAGGTAATCGCGCAGCCGGAACAGGCCATCGCCGAGGTTGGCCTCGGTGGTCGGGCAGATGGCCACGGTGGCACCGCTGTCCGCGATGCCGGCCACTTCCCGGTCGTCGAGATGGGTGGCGTGCACCAGGGTCCAGCGCGCGTCGACCGCGGTGTTCGCCAGCAACCACTCCACGGGTCGTGCATCGCGGACGGCGAGACAGTCCTGCACCTCGCCCACCTGCTCGGCGATGTGGACGTGGATGCGCGTGTCGTCAGGCAGGGCGGCGAGCACCGCCTGCATGGCATCGGGTGGAACCGCACGCAGGCTGTGCAGGGCACAGCCGACACGGAGCATCCCGTCCTCCCCGGCGCGCAGGGTTTCCAGCAGGCGCAGGTAGGCATCGACATCGTGGCCGAATCGGGTCTGGTGCCCGCCGAGCGGGCGGCGGTCGAAGCCACCGGTCATGTAGAGGACCGGCAGCAGGAGAAGACGGATACCGGTGTCGCGGGCGGCCTGGACGAGTGCGCGCGACATCGCCGCGGGATCGGCGTAGGGACGGCCGTCAGGCGCGTGGTGGAGGTAGTGGAACTCGCAGACCGTGGTGTAGCCCGCTTCCAGCATCTCGACATAGAGCTGGCGCGCGACCGCATGCAGCGTATCGGGATCGAAGCACGCGGCCATGCGGTACATGGTGTCGCGCCAGGTCCAGAACGAATCCTCCGCGTGGGTCTGGCGCTCGGCCAGGCCGGCCATGGCGCGCTGGAAGGCGTGCGAGTGCAGGTTCGCGATCCCCGGCAGGCGCCAGCCACCATCGACCTGCTGGACCAGGGTGGCGTCATCGCGGGCTTCACGTGCGGTCATGGCGGGGCGATCCGGCGGAGGGTGCGATAGGCTACCGCGTCGACGCCAGACGAGGTCCGCCTCATGCCGCATCCGCACGACGCCGTTTCCGCCGGAACCCGCCATGGCCGCTGAGCACTGGGATGGATTGCTTGTCGGCGCGCGCCTGGCGACGCTGGATACGGTCGAGGGCCATGGACTCGTCGACGACGGCGCGCTGGGCTGGCACGACGGGCGCATCGTCTACGCCGGCGCGATGGCCGATCTTCCTGCAGCGCCAGCGCAACTGGCCCGCGAGGTCATCGATTGCGGCGGTGACCTGGTCACGCCCGGCCTGGTCGATTGCCACACGCACCTGGTGTTCGCCGGTGACCGCGCCGGCGAGTTCGAGCAGCGGCTGTCGGGCGCGAGCTACGAGGACATCGCGCGCGCCGGTGGCGGCATCGTATCCACGGTGACGGCCACGCGCGCGGCCGGCGAGGACGCACTGCTGGCGGAGTCGCTGCCGCGTGCGCGCGCGCTCGTTGCCGATGGCGTGACCACGCTCGAGGTGAAGTCGGGCTACGGGCTGGATTTCGACAATGAGCGCAAGATGCTGCGCGTGGCGCGGCGGCTGGGCAAAACACTTGGAGTCCCGGTCCGCACCACCTTCCTCGGCGCGCATGCGCTGCCGCCGGAACATGCAGGCGATGCCGATGCGTATATCGATGCGGTCTGCGCCTGGCTGCCGCGGTTGCACTCAGAAGGCCTGGTTGATGCCGTCGATGCCTTCTGCGAGCGCATCGGATTCACTCCCCTGCAGACGCGCCGCGTGTTCGACGTCGCGCGCACGCTCGGGCTTCCGGTGAAGCTGCATGCCGACCAGCTCAGCAATGGCGACGGCGCGGCCCTGGTCGCGGAGTTCGGCGGGCTCTCGGCCGACCATGTCGAGCACACGTCAGCCGAAGGCGTGCAGGCGATGGCCGCGGCCGGCACCGTCGCCGTGCTGCTGCCCGGTGCCTTCCACGTCCTGCGCGAGACCACGCCACCGCCCATCGATGCCTTCCGTGCCGCCGGCGTCGCCATGGCCGTCGCCACCGACTGCAATCCGGGGACCTCGCCGCTGATGTCACTGCGCCAGGCGATGCAGCTGGCGTGCACGCACTTCCGGCTCACGCCCGCGGAAGCGCTGCGGGGTGCCACCCTCCACGCCGCGCGCGCGCTGGGGCTCGACGACCGCGGCGTGCTGCGGACAGGCCTGCGCGCCGACTTCGTGCGCTGGCGCGTGCATGAGCCCGCCGCACTCTGCTACTGGCTGGGTGGCGCGCTGGTGGAGTCGGTGCACTGCGCAGGGCGCCGACTGGCGTGACGGTCCGCCCCAGCGGCACGTCCTGGCGCGCCCTTCTCCCGCACCGGTCATTGTCCGACGCGCGCGCCGGCGCCACGGCCGCGGCCCGGCTCCGACCTTTCCAACACCAGAGGATCCGCCCGATGTCCCGACGCTTCCGCCGACACACCCTGGCACTCGCCCTGGCCGCGCTCGCGCTGCCCGCCACCGCCCTGGCACAGGCCACCGACGCCGCGCGCGCGCTGGCGCAGGACGCCCTGATCGTCGATACCCATATCGACGCACCCGGCGTGCTGGTGTCGGGCTGGGCCGACCTGGGCGAGGCCGCGCCCGACCGCGAGTTCGACTACCCGCGGGCGCGCGAGGGCGGACTGGACGTGGCCTTCATGTCGATCTACACCTCGGCGCGCCAGGACGAGGCCGGCACGGCGTGGCAGGCGGCCAATGCCCAGATCGACGCCATGGAGGCGCTGGTCGCGCGCCATCCAAACCGCTTCGCGATCCTCACCTCGCCCGGCGACGCCGAGCGCCTGCTCGAAGGCGGGCGCGTGCTGCTGCCGCTGGGCATGGAGAACGGGGGCCCGATCGGCGACGACCTCGCCCAGCTCGCCTTCTTCCACGAGCGCGGCATCCGCTACATCACGCTCGCGCACAGCGGCAACAATCGCATCGCCGATTCCTCGTACACGGTGGAGAAGCGCTGGAACGGCCTGAGTCCGTTCGGCCGCGAGGTGATCGCCGAGATGAACCGGCTCGGCATCATGGTCGATGTCTCGCACGTCTCGGACGAGGCCGTGCGCCAGGCCGTGGCGCTGAGCCGCGTGCCTGTCATCGCCAGCCATTCGGCCCTGCGCCACTTCACGCCCGATTTCGAGCGCAACCTCAGCGACGAACTCGCGAAGCTGATCGCGTCGAAGGGCGGCGTGGTGCAGATCCCGTTCGGCACCGCGTTCGTGAACCCGGTGGCGGCGGCCAATACCCGCGACTGGTTCCGCGAGTCCCTGGCCTTCGACCGGCGCAATGCCGAGCGGGTCGCGGCCGGCGAGCCGGCGCTGGACCGCAAGGCCTTCGAAGCGCAATGGGCCGCCGACCATCCGAAGGTGGAGGCTCCGATCAGCGACGTGCTCGACCAGATCGATTACGCGGTGAAGCTGATCGGCGTGGACCACGTCGGCATCGGCTCGGATTTCGACGGCGTGGACGGCGAACTGCCGGAGGGCCTGCGCACCGTGGCCGACTTTCCGAACCTGATCGCGGGCCTGCAGGCGCGTGGCCACTCGGACGCCGACATCCGCAAGATCCTGGGCGGCAACCTGATGCGCGTGTGGGCCGCGATCGAGGCCGGCGCGGCTACTCCCTGAGATCCGCGCGGGGACACCCGCGCGTGGGGCATCGACGCCTGAAACGACGAAGCCCCGCACTGGCGGGGCTTCGCGTCGCCGCGGCATCGCGGCCGTGGCCGCGGGCGGCGCTCCCCGGAGGGATCAGTTCGCAGCGGTCTTCTTGGCCACGACCTTCTTGGCCGGCGCCTTGGCGACGGTCCTGGCCGCGGCCTTCTTCGCGACCGGTGCCGCGGAGGTGCCGGTGGCCTTCTCGGTGGCCTTGCTGCGCGAGTTGCCGTAGCTGGAGTTGTAGCGCTTGCCCTTGGCCGTCTTGCGGTCGCCCTTGCCCATCTGTTGCTCCTGGATGTGTCGTTCGATTGGCGCGCGCATGCCCGCCACAGGGCGCGCATCCTAGCACGGGCGCGGATTTCACGCCGTCTGGCGCGCCGCCGCGGCGTGGGTCAGGCGCAGGTTGAGGAGGTGTGCGCCGGCGATCATCAGCCCGCCCGCGGTCATGAGCCCGGCGTGCAGCGGGCCATGGTCGTGGAGCGGGCTGAAGGCGCCCACCCAGACCAGGACCAGGCCCGGTAGCAGCAGCATCCAGGCCCGGAAGGCCCGATGCCGGCGCCAGCCGATCGCAAGCGTCGTGCACCCCAGCAGGGTCGCGAAGACGGTCACGGCCTGGTCGATGTCGACCCAGCCACCCACCGACAGGCCCAGCGTGGGCATCAGCGCGAGCGCCAGCGGCAGCAGTGCGCAGTGCAACGCGCACAGGAAGGACGCGGCGAAACCGATGCGGTCGGCCCGGTTGAGCTTGCACGATGTGGCCATGACTTCCGTGGGGTGGCGCGCTGGTTGAAACAATATAACATTCCAAACAGTCCCCTGCACGAGTCTTCCGATGCCCTCCCCGATCCAGACGCTCCCAACGCCGGTCCATCCCCGTCCCCGCCCCGCCGCCCTGGCGATCGCGCTCCTGCTCTCCCTCGCTGCGCTGCCGGCCGCGGCCCAGGATGGCGGCGACGCCGGCGACCATGCGCATGACCACGACTACGACCATGGCGTGACCGACCTGGATGCGCTGACGGTCCGCGCCAACCCGATCGCGCGGACTGCGGAAGACCTCGCGCGCCCGGTCGCGGTGCTGGCTGGCGAGCGCCTGGACGAGGCCAAGGCCGGTTCCATCGGCGAAACCGTGTCGCGCCTGCCCGGCGTGCAATCGTCTTCGTTCGGTGCGGGTGTTGGCCGGCCGATCATCCGCGGGCTCGAAGGCGCGCGTGTCCAGGTGTTGAGTGACGGCCTCGCCGCCGGCGACGTGTCCACCGTCAGCGTGGACCACGCCGTCAGCATCGAGCCCTTCCTCGCCACGCAGGTGGAGGTGCTCAAGGGCCCCGCGAGCCTCCTGTATGGCAATGGCGCCATCGGCGGCGCGGTGAACGTGGTGGACGGCCGGGTCCCGGAAGTCGCCACCACGCGTCCGCTCGAAGGCCGTGCCGAGCTGCGCGCCGGCAGCGTGAACGACGAGCGCACCGGCATGGTCCGCCTCGATGGCACGTCGGCCTCGGGCCGGCTGGTCTTCCATGTCGATGCACT
>DATBUS010000089.1:0-15973 GCA_036515815.1 Luteimonas sp. | reverse complement strand
CGGACCCCATCCCTCCCCAGGCGCCAGCCCCCAAATCGCGAGTCCTTGACCTTCCCCCGATCCCCGAGGTGATCCGCAGCGGCGCGCGGTCTCCGCGACAACCAAGCGAATCACGTGGAGCGACTTGTCGCGGAGACCGCGCGCCGCCCCCACGACCCCACCACGCACCACGCGGATCACGCCCCCGCGGCAATCACCCCTACAGCGTGCGCGCGGGCAACGGCAGCGGCTCACGCGTCGGCATCGGCGTCGACGTCGGGGCCAAAGTCGGCACACTCGAAGGCACCGGCGACATCCCCGCCCCACCCTCCGCCCGAAGCGCCTCCAGTATCCGCCGCCCCGCCCGCCCATCCGCCGGCACCATCCCCAAGCGCCCCTGCTCCACCGCGATCGCCCGCCGCGTCAACGTCCCCACCATCCCGTCCGCCTCCCCGATCGCATGCCCACGCGCGATCAGCAGAGACTGCAACTCCCGCCGCTCCGCACGCCCGATGCCCGGATCATCCGTCGGCCACCGCGTCACGAATGCCCCGTTCCCGCGCAACCTGTCCGCCAGATGCGCGATCGCCAGCGCATAACTTTCCGCCGCGTTGTACGAATAGATCGCGTCGAAGTTCCGGAACACCACGAACGCCGGCCCCTCCACCCCGGCGGGCACGATCACCGCCGCCCGCGCATCCGCCGCGACACCATCGAAGCCGGAACCATCGACCCGCCGCACCCCCTGCGCCACCCACTCCGACAACGGCTTGCGACTGGTCCGGCCCGCCTGCGACGCCCTGAATCCCTCCGGCAGCCGCACCTCGTAGCCCCAGGGCTCGCCACTGCGCCAGCCCGAACGCTTCAGGTAGTTCGCCGTCGAACCCAGCGCATCCGGAATGCTGCCGACCAGGTCGCGCCGCCCGTCGCCGTCGAAATCCACCGCGATGCGCTGGTAGGTCGTCGGCATGAACTGCGTATGCCCGAAAGCGCCCGCCCACGAGCCCCTGATCGCCGGATCCTGCAGGTCACCGCGCGCGAGCAACTGCAGCGTCGCGATGAACTCGCCCTGGAAGAACGCCTGCCGCCGGCCGAAGCACGAGAGCGTCGACAGCGACGCCAGCAACGGCCGCGTGCCGAAGCTGCGCCCGTAATCGCTCTCCACGCCCCAGACCGCGACCACCGTGGCCGGATCCACGCCGTACCCGGCCTGCACGCGCTCCAGCGTCGCCGCATGCGCCTGCAGCATCGCCAGGCCATCGTCCACGCGCTGCTGGTCCACCAGCGCGGCCAGGTAGTCCCAGATCGGCGTGGTGAATTCCGGCTGCCGGTCGAGCAGGGGCAGCACCGTCATGTCCGGCGCGGCCAGGCCCGAGGTCAGGCGGTCGAAGGTGGCGCCATCGACCCCCTTGCCGGCAGCCGCCCCACGCACGCGCACCATGCAGCCGCGGAAGGTCGCGATGTCCGCCTCGCTGGCGGTCGATGCAGTCGATGCGGTCGATGTCGGCGCAATCGAGGGGACTCCGGGCGGCGACTGCGCATACGCAGTGCCCAGGGACAGCGCCAGCAGCATCGGCAGTGGAAGAAGGCGCATCGCAGGCTCCGCATCCAGGGCCGCGGATTGTAGGCATGCCCCTGCATGCACGGACCGTCATGGCTTCACGGTCGGCAAACCCCGGCTGCGCTGTCATTTGCCGTCCGCAACCGGAACCGCAACACGATGGATGCACTGACCAACGGTGAACTCTGGATCCTGCTGCGCGTCGCCGCCGCGATGGCGCTCGGTGGCGTACTCGGCATCGAACGCGAGCTTGGCCGCCATGCCGCCGGCCTGCGCACCCACATGCTGATCGCCGGCGCCGCGGCGCTGATCGTGGGGCTGGGCGACGTGGTGGCGCAGCACTTCACCCAGGAGCAGTACCGCGACCTGCTGCGCATCGATCCGGGCCGCCTGATCGAGGCGGTCGTGGCTGCGGTCGGCTTCGTCGGCGCCGGTGCGATCCTGCGTGCAAAGGGCGAGCAGCAGGTCTCCGGCCTCACCACGGCCAGCTCGCTGCTGATGGCCTCGGCGATCGGCATCGCCGCGGGCCTGGGCCACTATCTGCTTGCACTTGGCGCGTCGCTGCTCTGCGTGGTCGTGCTGGCGGTGTTCCGCCGCATCGAGCACCGCATGGGCACGGCCGAACCGCATCGCCCCGAACTCGACTGAGCGCACCACCTGCTCCCTCTCGCCCGCGACCCCGGAGGTCCCATGCAGAACACGCTTTCCGCCCGCACCCTCGCCGCCCTGCTCGCGACGCCACTTGCCTGCATGGCCACGGCCTGCTCGTCCACGACCGCGCCTGGCGGAAGCGGCGCGCAGCCGCCGATCGCCAACGAGGACGTGACCGGCGGCAGCTGCGACGCCAAGGCCGCCAGCGCCCATGTCGGCCAGATGCTCGACGAGCAGGTGGCCGCGCAGGCGAAGGCGGCCGCGGGCGCGCGCGGCGTGCGCATCATCCGCCCGGGCATGGCGGTGACCATGGACTACCGCGCCGGCCGGCTGAACCTGGAAGTCGACGACCAGGGCCGGATCATCCGTGCCAGCTGTGGCTGAGCACGGCACGGCGCGGACGCGGCGCTGGCCGTGACCGGTATCGAGCTCGGCGCGCTGCTGGCCGACGCCAGCCAGGCCGCGGCCTATTTCATCGACGTGCGCGACCGCGCCGCCGTGGTCGAAGCCGCCACCGGACTCGACTTCCACATCGCCACCGCGAACCTGGAGACCGTGGACGACGCCGATGCACTGCTCGACGAAATCGCCACCGCGCTCGAACTCCCGCCGTCCTCGAACGACGACCTGGAGGTGTTGGGCCGGAGCCTGGCCGATCTGTCGTGGCTTCCGGCCGAGGGCTACCTGCTCCTGATCGACCACTGCAGCGACATCCGCGATGCGGAGCCGGACGCCTTCGCCGGCCTGCTTGCCAGCATCGACGACGCAGCGCGCGTGCATGCCGCCCGCGGCGTGCCCTTCTGGGCCGTGCTCCCGGTCGCGACGCCCCCGGCGTGAGCGCACCCGCATTCACGCTGCGACCACACGCCGGTGACACCCGGCCTCCGATACTCCGGCAAGGCCCAACCCTGGAGGGGACCCTGCCATGAAGCGACTCCTGCCCGCCGCCTTCGCCACCCTGGCGCTGGCGCTGACCGCCTGCAGCGATCCGTCGGAAGCCTATACGCCGGTCGACGACCTGCCCTCGGCCAATGATCCGGCCGCCACGCATCCGCCTTCCAGCACCACGCCCCCGGCCATGCCCATCGACGACACCACCGCGGGCGATCCCGTCGACCGCGTGGATCCGATGGACCCCGCGCCGGTGCCGACGGATCCGGAAGTGCCGCCGACCATGGACCCGGTCCCCCCGACCGATGGCAGCACGCCGCCGATCGATGACGCGACGCGCCCGCCGCCGGTCGACCCGACCATGGACGACAGCGGGAACACGGCGCCGCCCACGGGCTGAGCCGGAACGCGCTGACCGGAAGCAAGACGTCGATCCGCCGCGGCTCAGCCGCGCGGGTCGCCAATGAACCGCAGGAACTCCTGGCGCGTCCGCGCGTCGTCGCGGAAGCCGCCCAGCATCTTCGAGGTCACCATGCTGACCCCGCGCTTGTGCACGCCGCGGGTGGTCATGCATTCGTGCGTGGCCTCCACCACCACGCCCACGCCGCGCGGCTTCAGGACATCCTCGATCACCGCGGCGATCTGGGCGGTCATCTTCTCCTGCACCTGGAACCGGCGCGCATAGGCCTCGACCACGCGCGCCAGCTTGCTGATGCCCACCACCTTGCCGTCGGGCAGGTAGCCGACGTGGGCGCGGCCGATGATCGGTGCCATGTGGTGCTCGCAATGGCTTTCGAACTGGATGTCGCGCAGCACGATCATCTCGTCGTAGCCGGCGACCTCCTCGAAGGTGCGCTCCAGGTAGGCGCGCGGATCCTCGGCATAGCCGCTGAACCAGTCGGCATAGGCCTTGACCACGCGCTTGGGCGTGTCGAGCAGGCCCTCGCGCTGCGGGTCGTCGCCGGCCCAGCGCAGCAGTGTGCGCACCGCCGCCTCGGCTTCTGCGCGCGCGATGCCGTGGCGCTGTTCGTCCTGGTCGGCCATGGCCGCTGCTCCGGATGACGTGGGCCGGTCATGGTACCGCGGGACGCCGTCTGCACGCCCGGGCTGCGAGGCTGTGCCGCTGGTCCATCGGAGGCGACATCCATGCCCGATCCCGACTGGCAGCAGATCATGGCGGTCGCCTGGCCGCTGCTCGCGGCGCTGCTGTTCGGCCTGGTCCTGCGCCGCGTCCTGCTTGCCGCCGCACGGCGCGCGCGGGCGCGCCAGGACCGCCTGTGCGCGCGCGTGGTGCGCGTCATCGCGGTGCCTGCCGCGGTGGCGCTGCCGCTGGCATTCCTTGCGCTGGCGGTGGCGGCCACGCCGCTGCCGGCGGAGACCGCCGCGCGGCTGCAGCACTGGCTGTGGGTGGGCGTCCTGCTCACCGTGGTGTGGCTCGCGGTGCGCGCGGTCGATGCCGTGGAGGCGCGGATCATCCGCGAACACCCGGTGGACGTGGAGGACAACCTGGCGGCGCGCCGGGTGCAGACCCAGACCCGGGTGATCGCACGCGTGGTCCAGGGCGCGATCATCCTGGTGGGCGTGGCGCTGGCGCTGATGACCTTCCCGGCCATCCGCCAGATCGGCGCGACGCTCCTGGCCTCGGCCGGCATCATCGGCCTGGTGGCCGGCATCGCCGCCAAGCCCGTGTTCGGCAACCTGATCGCGGGCCTGCAGATCGCGCTCGCACAGCCAATCCGCCTCGACGACGTGGTGATCGTCGAGGGCGAATGGGGCCGGATCGAGGAGATCACCAGCACCTATGTGATCGTGCGGATCTGGGACGAGCGGCGGCTGGTGGTGCCGCTGCAGTGGTTCATCGAGAACCCGTTCGAGAACTGGACCCGCACCAGCGCCGCGCTGCTGGGGACCGCCTTCCTGTGGCTGGACTACCGCACGCCGATGGCCGACGTGCGCGCCGAGCTGCAGCGCCTGTGCGAGGCCGACCCGCGCTGGGACGGCCGCGTCTGCGTGGCCCAGGTGACCGAGACCGGCGAGCACGTTGTGCAGGTGCGGTTGCTAGTCAGCGCGCGCAACTCCGGCGACCTGTTCGACCTGCGCTGTGCGGTGCGCGAAGGCATGATCGACTACCTCGCCGCCCACCACCCGCAGGCGCTGCCACGGATGCGTGCCGACATCGAGCGCGGCCCGGACGCTGCGCCCGCCGCCCTGACCGCCGCCCCCACGCACGCCGAAACCTCGTCGCCCGGTGCCGAGGCCAGCGACCCGCCATGACGTGACGCCCGGGCCGGGGCGCGCGCAAAGGTGCACAATCCGGCGGGTCCATTCAGCCTGGAAGCCACCATGCGCCACGTGCCCGCCCGTTCGCCGATTGCCGTCGCCCTCGCCCTGGTCCTGCCGCTTGGCCTGGCTGCCTGCGGTCCATCGCCCAGTGCATCCGCCGCCGACACCACGCCGGCCGCTGCCGCCGGGTCCGAGGACCCGGCCGCCGAGACCGCCCGGCTCAATGCATGGTTCGAAACGAAGTTCGAGGAGCAGCTGCAGTTCAGTCCGATCCGCCTGACCTTCCTGGGGCGCAAGGACCGCTACGACGAGATCGACGATGTCTCCGAGGCCGGCATCCGCCGGCAGCTGGAGTGGCTCGAGGCCTCGGTGCGCGAGATGGAGGCGGGGTTCGACTACGAGCGCCTGGAGCCGGAGGCGCAGCTGTCCTGGAACCTCTGGAAGAAGCAGTACGAAAGCGCCCGCGACGGCGTGCCCTTCCTGCTCAACGGCTATCCGTTCGACCAGATGAACGGCATGCACAGCATGGCGCCGACCTTCATGATCAATTTCCACAAGGTGGACGAGGAATCCGACTACCTCGCGTACGTGTCGCGCCTGCAGAAGCTGCCCGGCGTGATCGACACCCTGCTCGAACGCGCGCGCGCGGCGGCCGGCAAGGGCATCCGCCCGCCAAAGTTCGCCTGGGAAGGCGTGGCCGACCAGTCGCGGAAGATCATTTCGGGCGCGCCCTTCGATGAGGGTGACGACAGTGCGCTCTGGGCCGATGCCCAGGCCAAGGCCGATGCACTCGTGGAATCCGGCAAGGTCAGCGCCGATCGCGCCGCCGAACTGAAGGCGGCGGCCCGCAAGGCCCTGGTCGAGGACCTGCGCCCGGCGTACGAGCGCATCCTCGCGCTGGCGGCGGAGGAGCTGCCGAAGGCGGCCAAAAACCCGACCGGCGTGGGCCAGACCCACCCCAACGGCGCCGAGTACTACGCCTACCAGCTGCGCGAGAACACATCGACCGACATGACAGCGGACGAGATCCACCAGCTGGGCCTGTCCGAGGTCGCACGCCTGCGCGGCGAGCTGGAGAAGGTGCAGGCGGAGATCGGCTTCGAGGGCGACCTGCAGGCCTTCTTCAGCCACGTGCAGGCCGATCCCGCGCGCCTGTATCCCAACACCGACGCCGGCCGCCAGGCCTATATCGACGATGCGACGAAGGCCATCGACAACATCAAGCAGCACCTGCCGAAATACTTCGGCCTGCTGCCCAAGGCCGACCTGGTGGTGAAGCGCGTCGAGGCCTTCCGCGAGCAGGACGGCGCCGCGCAGCATTACAACCCGGCTTCGCCGGACGGTTCGCGCCCGGGCGTGTACTACGCGCACCTCTCCGACATGAACGCCATGCCGAAGACCGAGCTGGAGGTGATCGCCTACCACGAAGGCCTGCCGGGGCATCACATGCAGATCTCGATCGCGCAGGAGCTGACCGGCGTGCCGACCTTCCGCACGCAGAGCTTCGACACCGCCTACAACGAAGGCTGGGGCCTGTACTCGGAGTGGCTGGCCAAGGAGATGCCGGACACCTACCAGGATCCGTATTCGGAGTACGGACGGCTGATGTCGGAGATGTGGCGCGCGATCCGCCTGGTGGTCGACACCGGCATGCATGCCAAGGGCTGGACCGAGGAACAGGCGGTCGCCTACTTCCGCGAGAACAGCTCGGTGCCCGACGCCGCCATCCGCTCCGAGATCCAGCGCTACCTGGTGTTCCCGGGCCAGGCGACCGCCTACAAGATCGGCATGATCCGCATGCAGGAACTGCGCAGGAAGGCCGAATCCGAACTGGGCGAGCGCTTCGACATCCGCGGCTTCCACGACGCCATCCTCGGCGGCGGCGCCATGCCGCTCGACCTGCTGGAACAGCGCGTCGACCGCTGGATCGCCTCGCAGAAGGCCGCCTGACAGACGCCCCGCTCCGGCATTCCGCGACGCATGCCGCGAGGGGGCTCTTCGACGGCATTCCGCGACGATATTCGCGTTCGGCGTTCGGCGTTCGGCCGCCGACCGTCACCCCCTGTAGGAGCGGCTACAGCCGCGAACGGGTCTTGCCGTAACCGTGATCGCGGCTATAGCCGCTCCTACAGGATGCGGTCGTGGCCGCTGGGCCGGACGAAGAAGGGCCCGGGAAATCCCGGGCCCTTCGCGTGTCACGTCGCTGCTATCGCGGCTCGCGCCCTTCCATCCATTCGGCCCGCCCTATCCGCTCTATCTGCTCTATCTGCTCTATCCGCGTAAATCCGCGGTTCCATCCGCGCAGATCCGTGGCAAAAGCTCTTCCCGCCCGCCTCAATGCACCCCGTGGCACATCGACGTCGGCCCGAAGGTCTCGCCGAAGGTCTGCCCGTGCCCATGGTGCTGCCAATAGAACGTCGGTGCCGGTACCGCCTGGTTGCCGATCTCGGCCATGTAGTCGGCCACGTCGAACAGGCGGCCGTCGACCATCACGTAGCGGGTGTCCGCGGTGTGGCGGATGTTCTCCAGCGGGTTGCCGTCGAGCACTACCAGGTCGGCGCGCTTGCCCACTTCCAGCGAGCCCAGCTGAGATGACAGGCCGATGTAGTCGGCGCCGTCGATCGTCGCCGCGCGCAGCGCCTCGAAGTTGGAGAAACCGCCCTGGGTCAGCATCCAGGTCTCCCAGTGCGTGGCCATGCCCTGCAGCTGGCCGTGCCCGCCCACCTGCACCTTGACCCCGGCATCGCGCAGCGTCTTCAGCGCCTTCGCCACCTCGATGTGGTGGTAATCCCAGTCCGGCGCGGTCTCGCGGCGGATCGAACGCGCATCCAGCGTCTCGCGCGGGAAGAAGCGGTTGAGCTTGGCGTCCTCCCACACATTGTCGCGCGCATACCACCAGTATTCGCCCGACAGCCCGCCGTAGCTCACCACGAGCGTCGGCGTGTTGCGCACGTCGGTTTCCTTCCACAGGTTGACCACGTCCGAGTACAGCGGCGCGATCGGCAGGTTGTGCTCGATGCCGGTGGCGCCGTCCAGGATCATCGTCATGTTGTGGTGGAAGGTGGAGCCGCCCTCCTCCACCACCAGCATGCCGAGCTCGCGCGCGGCCTGGTTGACCTGCTGGCGCTGCGCACGCCGCGGCTGGTTGTAGCTCTTCACCGAGAACGCGCCATGCGCCTGCATGCGGCGCAGGTGGCTGCGGGCATCATCCAGCGAGTCGATCTCGGCCTTGAAGCCGCCATCCGCGCCATAGAGGATCGTGCCGGTCGAGAACATGCGCGGGCCGACCATGCGCCCGGCCTGCAGCAGTTCGGACTGCGAGTACACGAACTCGCTGGTCGCCGACGGGTCGTGCAGCGTGGTGATGCCGAAGGCGAGGTTGGCGTAATAGGCCCAGTTCTGCTGCGGCACCACGCCCTGGCCGAAGTTCGAGGCGTGCGCATGCACGTCGATCATCCCCGGGATGATGGTCTTGCCGGCCACGTCGATGACGCGCGCGCCCGACGGCACCTGCACCGAACCGCCCGCACCGATGGCGGTGATGGTGTGGCCATCAATCACTATCGTGCCGCCCTCGATCACTTCCTGCGCGTTCTCCGCATCGCGCATGGTCACGATGCGCGCATTGGTGAACGCCACCACGTCGCGCGGCGCGTACACCGGTGCATCGAGGCCCACGCGGACGCCGCCGCCCGGTGCGGGCTTGGCGATCTCCGCCGGCGCACCCGGCAGGAAGTCGAAGGTCTGGTCCAGGCGGCGCGAGTGGTAGCGGTCGCCCACCATCCAGTGCAGCGACTTCGAATCCGCCGCCCAGTGCAGGTAGCTGCCGACATCGGCGCTGATGGCACGCACCGGCACCGCCGTCGTCTTGCGGTCCAGCGCGATGGTGCGGCCGCTCTCCGGCATCGGCGCCACGTAGGCATTGAAGAGCTCGGTGAAGGCCACCCACCGGCCGTCGGGGCTCACCTGCACCGAGTCCACGTACTTCAGGTCGAACACCGCGCGCGGCTCCTCGCCGTGCAGGCCCACCGACATCAGCTTCTTGTCCATGCCGTTGCCGGCCAGGTACAGCACGCGGGTGCCGTCATGGTTGAACTGCGGTGACTGCCCGCTCTCGGCCACCCGCACCGGCTTGCCGCCGCCGACGGGCACAACGTAGATGCCGCGCTCGCCCGACCACAGGCTGCCGGTCAGGCCGCCGCCGCTGCTGCGGCTGTAGACCACGTGCCTGCCGTCCGGCGAGAAGCGCGGATGGTAGTAGAAGCCCGGCTCCTGGGTGAGCTTGCGGCCCTCGGCGGTGCCACTGGCGCTGCGCACGTGGATCGCGCCCAGGCCCTGGTCGGACCAGGTGGTGTACAGCAGCTGGCGGCCGTCGGTGCTGAAGCTGGGCTGGTATTCGTAGACATCGCGGTTGCCGGTCAGGCGAACCGGCGTGCCGTCGGGCAGCGGCTTGCGCCACAGCTGGCCCAGCGCATGGAAGACCAGGCTGCCGCCGTCGGCCGAGGTGGCCACGTCGCGGATCATGCGCGGGTTGAAGCGGCCCTCCGGAAGCGTCTGCGCGAAGCGCAACGGCTCGGAGACCACCTGCTCCACCTCGGCGGTGAACGGGATCTTCGACGCCGCGCCGCTGGCCATGTCCACGCGCCAGAAGCCGCCCTGCGCCCACACCACCACCGACTTCGAATCCGGCGTCCAGTTGAAGCCGCTGTAGGGCCCGAAGATCGCCCAGGCCTCCTGCTGGTCATGGCTCAGGCCGTCCCACACCGGGCGCACCTCGCCGCTGGCGATGTCCATGCGGTGCAGCACGCTGGCGTCACGCACGCGCTTCACGAAGGCCAGCGTCTTTCCGTCGGGCGACACCTGCGGACGCACGGCGCCACCGGGCGAGGCGATGACGGTCTCGGTCTTGCCGGTCTGGCGGTCGAAGCGCTTGATCGCGTAGATCACGCCGTGGGGGTCGCGGTTGTAGTCGAACGCACCGCCGCCGCTGACGTCCTGCGAGAAGTACACGTAGCGCCCGTCGGGCGACACGCTGGGCTCGCCGATGTCCTGCTGCTCGTTCGGCTTCTCCACCAGCTGGATGCCACCGGTGGTGCCGGCGGCGTGGTACAGCCAGAGCTCGCCCGCACCCAGCGAACGCGTGGACGTGAAGTGCTTGCGCGCCACGATGTACTGGCCGTCCGGCGTCCAGGTGGGGTTGTTGAGCAGGCGGAAGTCCTCGTCGGTCACCTGGCGCGGATCGCTGCCGTCGGCGGCCATGGTCCAGATGTTGTTGGCGCCATTGCGGTCCGAGGTGAAGGCGATGCGGCGGCCGTCGGGCGACCAGCGCGGTTGCACGTCCCAGGCCCGCCCGGTGGTGATGCGCGTCGCGTTGCCGCCACTTGCCGGCATCCGGTACAGGTCGCCCAGCAGCGAGAACACCAGTTCGCGGCCGTCGGGCGAGACATCCACGTCCATCCAGGTGCCTTCGCTGGTGCTGAAGCGCACGGTCTTCGCCTGGCCCTGGGTGGTCTCCACGTTCCACGTCGCGTCCTCGCCCTCGCCGTTGGCGGCCTGGCGTAGCCCGCGCGCGATGTCCAGCGGCGCCTCGACCGGATCCTGCCCGGCGCGGTCCAGGGCCTCCTGCTCAAGCTCGATATTGTCGCGGCGCCCGTCGTCACGGGCCTCGTCCTGTTGCTGCGGGGCGGGCTGCGGCGCCGGGCGCGGCGGGTCCTGGGCGAGCGCAGGCGCCGAGGCGAGTGCGGCAGCGAGGGCGATGGCAAGCGTGCTTCGGGTCATGCGGTGGGTATCCGGTGGGCAAACCACGCCAACATAGCCCGCGGTGCCACGCCGGCGCCCGGGACGAAAGTCGTGGGCCCGCCCGCGCCGCCGTTCACGCCGGGGCCCCGGGCCAGCGGCCAGCATCGGCCCCATGGACCTCCTGCCTGACAGCTGGCCCGCGCTCTGGGCCATCGAAACGCCGCTGGCCGAGCTCACGGTGCGCGCGGCGGTGCTCTACTTCGGGATCCTGCTGCTGCTCAGGATCATGCCGCGGCGAACAGGCGGCGAACTGGGCACGATGGACCTGGTGATGATCCTGCTGGTCACCGAGGCGGCCACGCATTCGCTGGGTGGCTACCGGACCCTGGGCGACGGCCTGTTCGTCATCGCGGTGCTGATGGTGATCGACTACGCCATCAACGCCCTGAGCTACCGGCTGCCGCTGTTCGAACGCCTGGTGGCCTCGCCGCCGCTGCCCATCGTGCTGGACGGCCGGCTGCAGCGACGCAACATGCGGCGCGAGTTCATCACCGAGGACGAACTGCGCGCCGAACTGCGGGCGCACGATATCGAGGACCTGGCCGACGTCGAACGCGCGTACGTCGAGCCCGAGGGGGAGATCACCTTCATCACCAGGAAACCGGGCCGCCGTGCCGGTCCCGGGTCCGCCAGCCCTTGAAATCCGGCGCTGCGTGCGCATATCCGGCGCTCCCCGGCTGCACTGGACCGCCCATGACCACGACCACGACCGAAACCCGCCGCTTCGAGGCCGAAGTCGCCCAGGTGCTGCACCTGGTCACCCATTCGCTGTACTCGCACAAGGAGATCTTCCTGCGCGAGCTGGTGTCGAACGCATCCGACGCCTGCGACAAGCTCCGCTTCGAGTCGATCGCGCAGCCGGAGCTCGCCGGCGGCGGCGACTTGCACATCGATGTCAGCAGCGACCGCGAGGCGCGCACCATCACCATCCGCGACACCGGCATCGGCATGTCGCGCGAGGAGGTGATCGAGAACATCGGCAGCATCGCCAGCTCCGGCACCCGGCGCTTCCTGGAGGCCATGGGCAACGAGCAGAAGGCCGATGCGCGCCTGATCGGCCAGTTCGGCGTCGGCTTCTATTCGGCGTTCGTGGTCGCCGAGCGCGTGACCGTGGCCACCCGCCGCGCCGGCAGCGCCCCGGAGACCGGCGTGCAGTGGTCCAGCGACGGCCGTGGCGAGTACACGCTGGAGGACGCGACCCTGCCCGGGCATGGCACCACCGTGGTGCTGCACCTGAAGGAAGGCGAGGACGAATTCCTCGAGCCGTGGACGCTGCGTTCGCTGATCCGCAAGTACTCCGACCACGTGGCGTTCCCGATCCGGATGCCGAAGGACGCCCCGGATTCGGCTGCCGACGAGGACGGCGAAGACGAAGCCGCGGCGAAGGCCGACGCCGCGCCGGAATGGGAGACCGTCAACGACGCCTCGGCGCTGTGGACCCGCCCCAAGGCCGAAATCAGCGACGACGAGTACCAGAACTTCTACAAGTCGCTGGGCCACGACTTCAACGATGCCGCGGCCTGGACCCACAACCGGGTCGAGGGCAGCCAGAGCTTCACCACCCTGCTGTACCTGCCGTCGCAGCCGCCCTTCGACCTGATGATGGGCGGACGCGACGAGCGCAAGGGGCTCAAGCTCTACATCAAGCGCGTCTTCATCATGGATGCGGCCGAGGAACTGCTGCCCAACTACCTGCGCTTCGTGCGTGGCGTGGTGGATGCCGACGACCTGCCGCTCAACGTCAGCCGCGAGATCCTGCAGCAGAACCGGCAGCTGGAACGCATCAGGGGCGCCTGCGTGAAGCGCGTGCTCGACCTGATCGAGAAGCTGTCGCGCGACGAGCCGGAGAAGTTCGCCACCTTCCTGAAGGCCTTCGGCAACACACTGAAGGAAGGCATCGTGGAGGACGCGACCAACCGCGAGCGCATCGCGAAGCTGCTGCGCTTCGCCTCCACCAGGGGCGAGGGCGAGGCGCGTGATGTCTCGCTGGACGACTACATCGGCCGCATGCAGGACGGCCAGGAGGCGATCTGGTACGTCACCGCCGACAGCCACCGCGCGGCCGCCGGCAGCCCGCAGCTGGAAGCCTTCCGTGCACGCGGCATCGAAGTGCTGCTGATGTCCGACCGCATCGACGAGTGGATGCTCGGCCACCTGCGCGAGTACGCCGGCAAGCCGATGAAGCACGTCGCCAAGGGCGAATTGCCGCTGGACGAGGCGGAGAAGCAGAAGCTGGCCGACGCGGCCGGTGCCGCCGCGCCACTGCTGGAGCGCATCAAGGGCCTGCTCGGCGAGCGCGTGGACGAGGTGCGCGTGTCGGCGCGCCTGACCGATTCGCCCTCGTGCCTGGCGATGTCCGAGTGGGAAATGGCGCCGCACCTGGCGCGCCTGCTGCGCGACGCCGGCCAGGACGTGCCGGAGCAGAAGCCGACGCTCGAGATCAATCCGCAGCATGCCCTGGTGCGCAGGCTGCAGGGCGAGGCCGACGACGGCCGCGCCGCGGATCTCGCCAACCTGCTGCTCGAGCAGGCGGAGCTGGCCGCGGGCGCACCGCTGCCGGACCCGGCGGCCTTCCTGCAGCGCATCAACCGCCTGCTGGCCGACTGAGGCCGGGGCCCAGTGCCCGGCGCCTCCGGATCACCCGAGGCGCCGGGCGTAGTTGTCGCGGACGTAGCGGTTGACGTAGGTGTTGAGGCCCTGGCCGAGATCGGCCAGGCGCTGCATTTCGAGCACATGCTCCGCGCCGGGACGCGTGCCGTCATAGCGGTACGCGCCGCCATGATGGAAGTGCAGGTCGATCCAGCCCGGCCCATAGGCGTATGCGGCCACGCCGGACGCGTCGCCGCCGGCGTAGCGCTGCATGGCGGAGCCCGCGCGCGTCACGGCGAGGACTGCGCACGCCGGGCGCGGAGCCACTTCAGCACGCCGGGCTTCATGCCCATGAACTTCGGATCGTCGGCCAGCGGTGCCACCAGCAGCCGCTGCGGCTGCAGGCGCCATTTGATCGCGTGGTAGACCTGCGAGCGGGTGCGGCTGGACTCGGTCAGGTAAAGCCCCGGCGCGAGCTCGACAAGGTCGGGCGACGGTTCCGGGTGCCCGGCCACATCGACATCGAGGTGCACGAGGTAGAGGCGGTTCGGCGCTGCAGCCATGCAGCGGAGCCTCGCAGTCGTGGCGGCACGCACGCGTGAATCGCCGATGCCCACGCCGCGTCCACAAAGCCCAACCCGCGCCGAGCACGCCGGGCCTGTTCGACGCCGTGTTCATGGGCGGATCGCGAGAGTGGTCCCACTTTCCAAGGAGGTCCCCCCACGTGACCAACGACCGCAAGATCGAACACACCCTCAACGACCTGATCGAGATCGCCCGCGACGGCAGCGAGTTCTACACCGAGGCCGCGGGCAAGGTGGAGAACCCGGAACTGGCCTCGCTGTTCCAGCGCATGGGCGCGCACAAGCGCGAGATCGCCACGGGCCTGGCGGCCGAAGTCGCCGCCACCGGCGGCCAGCCGGCCGAGGGCGGCACCATGGCCGGCTCGATGCGCCAGGTCTATGCCAAGGCGCGCGCCGCGTTCGGCGACACCAGCTATGCCTATGTGGCCGAGCTGGAGGAACTGGAAGACCGCCTGCTGGACGCGTTCAAGGACACGCTGGAAGACAGCGATACGCCGGCCGCCGCGCGCGCCGCGGCGCAGAAGTTCATGCCGCGCGTGACCGAGTGCCACGACATCATGCGCAACCGCAAGATGGCGATGAAGAACGCGGGCTGATTCCCGCTGCCGTGCACGCATGACCCTAGCCCCGGCACACGCCGGGGCTTTTGCGTACGGCGTCCATGCAATTTGCGCATCCCCGCTGCAGAATCGCAGCTCCCCCCAAGGAGATCCCGCCCATGGGCCTGTTCTCGAAGATTCGTGACCGTATCCTTGGCCGAAAGGCCGAGACCCCTGCACAGCCCACCCCGAAGGCCACCACGCCGGCGCCGGTGATTTTCGATGGCGGCCTGGACGATCCGAAGGTGTCGCCGCCGCCGCTCAATCCCGCACCTGCCGCCGCCCCGGCCGCAGCCACTGCAGCGCCAGCCGGGCCGGTGGATGTCGAAGCCGTGCTCGAAGCCATGGCCCGCGAAAAGGGCGGCCAGAGCGACTGGCGCCGGTCCATCGTCGACCTGCTGAAGCTGCTCGATCTCGATTCCAGCCTCGACGCGCGCAAGGAACTCGCCGCCGAGCTCGATGTGAACGCCGGCGCGCACGGCAGTGCCGAGCAGAACATCGCCCTGCATCGCGCGGTCATGCGCGAGCTGGCCGCGAACGGCGGCAAGGTGCCCGACGAGCTCAGGGACTGACGCCCGGTCGCGCACCTGCATGGCACCGCTGTCGCGGGCCAGGCTGTCTCCAGCACCCCGGCCCCGGCCGGGGTGCCTGCGTCTGTGCGCGGCATGACGGGCGGCGCGCGCGCGCCGCGGTCGCAGCGTGTTGCCGGCCAGGCTGATCGCCTGCAGCCCTGGGTGGCCGGCGCCGCCACCGTGCTGCTGCACGCGCTGCTGGTCATGCTCGCGCTGATGGCCGAGCCGATCACGATGTCCAGGCCCGATGGCGGTGCCGGCGGGGGCCGGATCGATGTCACCTTCATCGACGAGCCGAACGCCATCCCCTCGCCGCCCCCGCCCCGGGCCATGCGGCCGCAGCGGACCCCGGAGCCTCCGCGGCCGGACCCGGCCGAACGCCCCGACCTCTCGCGCCTGCAGGTCACCGAAGTGGTGCGCGCCGAGGACCCGCTGCCGCCCGAGGAGCCCACGCCACAGCCGGCC
>DATBUS010000088.1:0-10878 GCA_036515815.1 Luteimonas sp. | reverse complement strand
GCACGGTCGCCAAGCAGCGCGGCCAGCGCGGCGCGGCGCGCTTCGCCCCGTGCGTCGGCATCGCGCGGGCGCGCGGCGTCCGGGCAATGCGAAAGCACCAGTGGCAGGTGCGTGACCTGGTGGGATCCTTCGCCCAGGCAGCGCAGGCGCATGTCGGCGGCGATCGCCGGCGCGTGGTCCGGCCGGAACCCGCCAACCGCCCGGACGCGGGCGATGTCGAGCAGGGCGGTGTCGCCGATGTAGTCGCGCGCCAGGAAGAGGTCCGGATTCCAGGCAGGCCTGAAGTGCGGCGCATGGCGCTGGCCGGAGGCATCGAGCCGGTCGCTATCGGAATACACCATGGCCGTATCGCCCTGTCCGGCGATGGCCGCGGCATAGGCCAGCAATGCGTGCGGCGCGAGCACCGGCATGCCCTGCAACACCCCCAGCCAGCTGCCGGTGGCGGCCTCGAGCGCGCGGTTCCACGCCGCCGCGTCGTCGGCGTCCCCGGGGATCCAGCGGATCCGGCTGTGGCCGGCCAGCGGCGGGCCGCCCGGTCCGGTGGCGTCGCCGCCACCCACCAGCAGGAGCTCCCAGTCCGGATAGACCTGCGCCAGCACCGAGTCGATGCATGCACGCGCAAGCGCCGTCCTGGACGCCGGCACCGGAAGGATCAGGGACAGCAACGGGCGCACGCGCATGCCGCGCACGGCCCTGCGCAACCCGGCGATGGCGCCGGCCGGCAGGGTGTCGTGGGCCTGGATCCAGTGCTGGTAGGGCCCCTGCGGCTGGCGCAGCGCCGCCGGCCCGCCGGACAGCAGCCATGCGCATGCCGCCGTCGCTCCGGCGTTCGCGGCCAGTCCGTTGGCGTGGGCGATCACGCGGGCGGCCGTGGCGGGGAACGCGGCGGCCTCGTGGGCCAGCTGCTCGAGCACGACGGCGCCGGGATCCGCCCGCTCCACCCGCAGCGCATGAAGCTGGAAACTGCCCGCGCATTCGCTCGGGTCGAACCGTGCGTCGCCGGCGATGCGCGGGAGGACGGCCAGCGCGCTCCAGCAGCCCGCGCCCGCCGGTTGCAGGTCGATGCGCCCGGCTTCACTCCAGCCACCGCCGGTGTCGAAATACAGGCAGGGCCGTTGCAGCCGTTCGCCGTCCAGGTCGGCGGTGATGCGGAGCACGCCACCGGCCAGGACATCGTCCGGCAGCGTGACCCGGAAGTGGGGATCGTCGCCCGTTGCCTGCCAGCAATCGCCACCCAGGCGCTGCAACTCGTGCAGCGGTATCGGGTCGAGGCAGCAGCGGGCCGGTGCGGCCACCGGTGCGCCGGCGGTCACCTGGCGCCCCCGCGCAGTCGGCGCAACCAGCGGCGCCAGAACACCTTCTCCACGCCGTGCGCGACGCGGTCGAGATGCGCCTGCAGCCCGCCGAGCGCCTCCATCACTGCGGCGTGCCTGGCGTCGGCCCGGGCCTGCAGGTCGTCGGTCCGCGTCTGCAGGTCGCCGGCCCGGGCCTGCAGGTCGTCGGTCGCGCGCTCGAGCGCTGCGATCCCGGCGACGGCGGCCGCCAGTCGCTCCTCGATTGCCCCAAGCGTCCGATCCTGTGCGGCAAGCACGCCCGCGAGGCGTTCGTCGGACGTCTCGTCGTGCGCCCGGAGGCCAGCGAGTTCCGCAGGCACCCCGGCCAGCGCCGACACTCCGTCGGCAAGCGCGGCGACTTCGCGCCCCAGCCTGCCGATCGCGGCCTGCGCGGCGTGGAACCCGTCGCCCTCCACCGGGGTCGGTGCCGCGGCCCCTGGCCCAGCCTCGCGAAGGACCACGAGCCGCAGCGCATCGTCGCCGCCGTCGGCGGCCAGGCCGCGGACATCCAGCTCGAACGCGGGCCGGTCGAACCGGCTCGAGACCACGAGGCCCCGCGCGCCCGCCACGGCCTCGGCATCGTCGACCGCGGTGATCACGCGACCCTGGGGATCGGCCACCGCCTGCCCGCGGAACACGAGCCCGTCGATCCGGTAGCGGCCCGGGATCGCCACCGGCTCCAGCAGGAGGAAGTCCAACCGCGCCTCCGGCAGGCGGAATCCAAGCACGACGCCTTCGTCGATGCCCAGGATCTCGCCGGTCGCCATGCGCGCGTCATCGTAGCCCTCGCCGGCACGGCGCCAGCGCAGCCGGGGCGCGGCGTCGCCCCCGGCAAGCACGCCGCCCACCGCAAAGGCCAGCACGGCGGACACGCCCGCACCGGGCGCCGGCGGCATGTCCACCCCCGGTCTCACGAAACGGCGAAGGCCAGCGCCTGGTCGAGATCGGCCGCCAGGTCATCCACGTCCTCCACGCCCACGCTCAGGCGCACCAGGTCCTCGCTGATGCCGAGGGTGGCCCGGCGCTCGACCGGCACCGACGCGTGGGTCATCACCGCGGGATGGTTGACCAGGCTTTCGACGCCGCCGAGCGACTCGGCCAGGGTGAACAGCTGCAGGCGTTCGCAGAAGCGCTGCGCACCCTCGTAGCCGCCCCTGACGCGGATCGAGACGATGCCACCGCCGCCGTCCATCTGCCGCCGCGCCAGCGCGTGCTGCGGATGCGAGGCCAGGCCCGGGTGGATCACGTCCACGACGCCGGCATGGCCCTGCAGGCGCTCGGCCAGGGCCAGCGCGTTGTCGCAGTGCGCGCGCATCCGCAGGTGCAGCGTCTTCAGGCCGCGCAGCGCGAGGAAGCTGTCGAACGGCCCCTGGACCGCGCCCACCGAGTTCTGGAGGAAGGCCAGCCGTTCGCCGAGCCCTTCGTCGTCGCCCACCACCACCATGCCACCGACCATGTCGGAGTGGCCATTGAGGTACTTGGTGGCCGAATGCAGGACCAGGTCGGCCCCGTGCTCCAGCGGGCGCTGCAGGATCGGCGAGGCGAAGGTGTTGTCGACCACCATCAGCAGGCCGTGGCGGCGCGCGATCGCGGAAATCGCCTGCAGGTCGACGATCTTCAGCATCGGGTTGGTCGGGGTCTCGACCCAGACCATGCGCGTCTTCGGCGTGATCGCGGCTTCGAAGGCCGCGGGATCGGTCAGGTCGACGAAGCTGAAGTCCAGCCCCGCGCTGCGGCGGCGCACGCGCTCGAACAGCCGGTAGCTGCCGCCATAGAGGTCGTCCATGGCGATGACATGGTCACCGCTGTCGAGCAGCTCGAGCACGGTCGACGACGCGGCCAGGCCGGAGGCGAAGGCGAAGCCGCGGCTGCCACCCTCGAGCCCGGCCACGCAGCGCTCGTAGGCGAAGCGGGTGGGATTGTGCGTGCGCGAATACTCGAAGCCCTGGTGCACGCCCGGGCTGGACTGGGCATAGGTCGAGGTCGCGTAGATGGGCACCATCACCGCGCCGGTGGAGGGATCCGGCGACTGTCCGGCGTGGATCGCCCGGGTGCCGTGGCCCCATTCGCTGGCGCGCCCGCCGTCGCGGTCCTGGTCGTCGCTCATGCCGGTGCTTCCCGCCTGAAAAGACCGCCGATTGTAGCATCGGGGCGTGTTGCGGCCGGCCTCAGCTGACCCGTCGGCGCAGCCAGTTCAGCAGGTCGATCCGGGTGATCAGGCCGAGGAAACGCTCGCTATCCATCACGATCGCGACCTTGCCGCTGTCGAACACCGGCAGCAGCGATTCCACCGGCGACTTCACGTCCAGCACCTCGAGCTTGCTGACCATCGCGGTCGAGACCGGGTCGCGGAAGCGGGCCTCGTTGCCGTAGACGTGCATCAGCACGTCGGACTCGTCGAGGATGCCGGCCAGCCGGTCGCCGTCCATCACCGGCAACTGCGAGATCTCGTACAGCTTCATGCGCTGGTAGGCCGTGACCAGCAGGTCGTTGGGGCCGACCACCACGGTGTCGCGCTGCGAATATGGGCGCAGGATCAGGTCGCGCAGGTCGCCGTGCTGTTCGCGCTCGATGAAGCCGTTGTCGAGCATCCAGTAGTCGTTGTACATCTTCGACAGGTACTTGTTGCCCGTGTCGCAGACGAAGACCAGCACCTTCTTCGGCGTGGTCTGCTCGCGGCAGTACTTCAGCGCCGCCGCCAGCAGCGTGCCGGTCGAGGAACCGCCGAGGATGCCCTCCTTCGCCAGCAGCTCGCGCGCGGCCAGGAAGCTCTCGCGATCGCTGACGGCATAGGCCTTCTTCACGCGGCTGAAGTCGGAGATCGACGGCAGGAAGTCTTCGCCGATGCCCTCGACCATCCAGCTGCCGGACTTCTCGCTGAGCGTGCCCTCGTTGATGTACTCGGCCAGGATCGAACCGACCGGGTCGGCCAGCACCATCTCGACATGGGGCGCCTGTTCGGCGAAGCAGCGCGACAGGCCGCTCATCGTGCCCGAGCTGCCGCAGCCGAAGACGATCGCGTCCAGTCCGCCGGCGTGCGCCATCTGGCGCAGGATCTCGGGGCCGGTGCCGTGCTCGTGCGCGGCCGGGTTGTCCGGGTTGCCGAACTGGTTGATGAAGTAGGCCCCCGGCGTTTCTGCGGCGATGCGCGCGGCCAGGTCCTGGTAGTAGTCGGGGTGGCCCTTGGCCACGTCCGAGCGGGTCAGCACCACCTCGGCCCCCATGGCCTTGAGGTTGAAGATCTTTTCCCGGCTCATCTTGTCCGGCACCACCAGCACCAGCCGGTAGCCCTTCTGCTGCGCCACCAGGGCCAGCCCGATGCCGGTATTGCCCGCGGTGCCCTCGACCAGGGTGTCGCCCGGCCTGATGTCGCCGCGCTTCTCGGCCGCCTCGATCATGCTCATCCCGATGCGGTCCTTGATCGACCCGCCGGGGTTCTGGCTTTCAAGCTTGAAGTAGAGCTCGCAGCAGCCCGCATCGAGCTTGCGCGCCCGGACGATGGGCGTATCGGCGATGAGTCCGAGGACGGAATCGTGGATGGGCATGCGGCGGTGCCTGTGGCGCGGAGGAAGCGCCGATTATCGCATCGCCTGCCAGGGCCGCGCCGCCCGGGCGAGTGGCGCGGGCGGCGGCGCCGACGAGGATGGCGCCACCGCCCGCGACCTGGGCGGTTACGTGGGGGGGTGTGGAGCAGCGGTCAGTGCGCGAGTTCCTGGTAGATCACGGCCAGGCGATCCTTGGCGGCGAGCTTCTCGCGCTTCATCCGGGCCAACGTGGTGTCGTCCACTGGCAGCACGCCGAGTTCGGCATCGAGCACCTTCTTGTCGAGTTCCTTGTGGTGGTAATAGAGCTGCCTGAACTCAGGGTTGGCCTTGAACAGCGCGTCGAGTTCCGCCTGGGGTTGCCCTTCGAACATGGGAGACCTCCTTCATACCGGGTCCGCGCAAGCCAGCCGCGCGGACATGCAAAAGCGCCCCGGGCCTTGCGGCACGGGGCGCATCGTGTGGGACGTTGGCGACAGGCTGCAGACACCCTCCCTCGGGAGCGGCCGCGGGGGCTTGCCCGCGGCGACGATCCCATTGGAGTCGCTGCATCCGATCACGATCCGTCCCTTCTGCGAGGCGCCGCTCCACGGTGGGAGGACCTGCCTCTGGGATCGACCCTACTCCTCCGCCACCGGCCCGGGCAAGGGCCTGCCCGACCCCTCCCTGAACGTCCGGTCCGGGGCGCCGGCGACGCCCCGGAGAGCCTCAGCGCGGCTCTTCGAGCGACTTCAGCAGCTCGGCTTCCTGGCGCCTGAGCTCGGCCTCGCGCTCGCGTGCGGCGCGCAGGCGCTCGGCCTGGGTCTTTGCCACGTCGTCAAGCACGCCTTCGGCGCGATCGCGGGCGCCCGAGGCGATTTCGGCCTCCAGGCGCAGGCGTTCGGCCTCCTCGGCCTGGATCTGGGCCTGGATGCGCAGGCGCTCGGCCTCGGCCCGCGCGCGGGCCGCGTCCTGGCGACTGGCTTCGACCAGGAGCTCGCTGCGCTCGCGCTCGAGGCGGTCGATCTGGCGGCGGGCGAGCTCGGTGGCGGCGGCGATCTCCGCGGTCTCGATGCGCCATTCAGCGATCTGGCGGGCATCGGCCTTCGCCTGCGCGCCACGCGTGGCGACGAGCGACTCGACCGCCTGGCGCGCACGCAGGCGCTCGTAGGCGGCCAGGCCGGCGCGCTCGGGATCGGCGTCGAGCGCGCGCAGGCGGGCCTGCAGCACGGCGCTACCGTCATCGGCATCGCGTGACTGTGCCAGCGCGGCGCCGGGGACCAGCAGGGCCGCGACCAGGGCGGCAGTGACAAGGCGGTTCATCGCGGCTCCTCCATGCCCAGGCGCTGGCGCAGGCCGGCGACTTCGTTCCGGCGCTGCAGCAGTTCGGCATCCGCCTGCGCCTGTGCGCTACGCGCGCTGGCGAGGTCCGCCGAGGCTTCGGACAGCGCTGCCAGGGTACGTGCATCGCGCTCCTTGCCGGCGGCCATCGCGGCCTGCGCCCGGCTGAGCGCGGTGCGGGCACGCTCGAGGTCCTCGACCGCGTACTGCTGGGCGTCGGCGGCATCGGCGCGGGCCACCGCCTGCTGCGCCGCCGAGAGCTCGGCGGTCGGTGGCGGCAGGCTGGCGCAGCCCGCCATCGCCAGCGCGAGAACGAGACCTGCACCGTGCCGGCGCCATGTGAATTGTGCGAAGCTTGTGCGCATGAGGGGCCGCCGCGGAAAGGGGAAACGCGCGGCCATTGTCAACAGCATCCGTCCGGTTCGCAATCGCCGGGCCTGCGTCAATGGGGAATCCCGCGAATGGACATCGGCTACTTCCTGAAGCTGATGACGGAGAAGAACGCCTCCGACATGTTCCTGACCACCGGCGCGCCGGTGTACATCAAGGTCGAAGGCAAGCTCTACCCGCTCGGCAATACCGGCCTGCCGCCCGGCATGGTCAAGAAGATCGCCTACTCGCTGATGGACGAGGGCCAGGTCCCCCAGTTCGAGCGCGACCTGGAGCTCAACATGGCCCTGTCGCTGCAGGACTCGGGGCGCTTCCGCGTCAACGTGTTCAAGCAGCGCGGCGAGGTCGGCATGGTGATCCGCGCCATCCGCAGCGCCATCCCGTCGATCGAGGAGCTGCAGCTGCCGCAGGTGCTGAAGGAGATCATCATGGCCCCGCGCGGGCTGGTGCTGATCGTCGGTTCCACCGGCTCGGGCAAGTCGACCACGCTGGCGTCGATGATCGACCACCGCAACAGCACCACCTCGGGGCACATCCTCACCATCGAGGACCCGATCGAGTACCTGCACCGGCACAAGAAGTCGATCGTGAACCAGCGCGAGGTCGGCCTGGACACCCACGCCTTCCACAACGCGCTGAAGAACGCGATGCGCGAGGCGCCGGACGTCATCCTGATCGGCGAGATCCTGGACGCGACCACGATGGAGGCGGCGATCGCCTTCGCCGAGACCGGCCACCTGTGCCTGGCCACGCTGCACTCGAACAACGCCGACCAGACCATCGAGCGCATCCTCAACTTCTTCCCCGAGGCCGCGCACAAGAACGTGCTGATGAACCTCGCGCTCAACCTGCGCGCGGTGGTCAGCCAGCGCCTGGTGGCGGGCACCGACGGCCGCCGTCTGCCGGCGACCGAAGTGCTGATCAACACGCCGATGATCCGCGACCTGTTGCGCCGCGGCCAGGTGCACGAGATCAAGCAGGCGATGGAGGAGTCGCTGGAGGAAGGCATCGAGAGCTTCGACCAGTGCCTGTTCCGGCTGTACAAGGAAGGCCGCATCGAGCGCGAGACCGCGCTGCGCGCCGCCGACTCGCGCGAGGGGCTGGACCTCAAGTTCCGCCTGTCCGAAGGCGGCGAGGGCGAACACGACCCCTACGCCGACGTCTTCGATTCCTGAGCGCGCGTCCGTCGCCAGGAGCGCCCCTGTAGGAGCGGCCATGGCCGCGATGCCTGGCGGGCGCCTCGCACATCGCGGTCGCGGCTGTAGCCGCTCCTACAGTGCGGGGGCGTCGGGTTGCCGCTCCGGCCGCGCGGCGTCGAACGCCGGCAGCGCGAGGCAATGTTGCTCGATGCGTGCGATCGCCGGGTAGGCCACCATTTCGACGCCGAAACGGCGCGCGTTGTAGACCTGGGGCACCAGGCAGCAATCGGCGATGGTCGGCTGGTGGCCGTCGCAGAACTCGCCGGTGGAGGGATTGTCGGCCAGCAGGGCTTCGAGGGCGCGGAAGCCCGCCTCGATCCAGTGACGCACCCAGGCGTCGCGCTCGGGCTGGGGCACCCCCCAGTCGCGCTCGAGGTATTGCAGCACGCGCAGGTTGTTGAGCGGATGGATGTCGCAGGCCACCGCCTGCGCCAGCGCACGCACGCGGGCGCGGTCGCGCGCGGTGGCGGGCAGTAGCGGCGGCTCCGGCCACATCTCGTCGAGGTACTCGAGGATCGCCAGCGACTGGCGCAGGTTGCGATGGCCGTGCTGGAGCACCGGCACCAGCTCCTGCGGGTTGATCGCGGCGAATTCCGGCGCGTGCTGCTCGCCGCCCCCGCGCACCAGGTGCACCGGCGCGATGTCGTACTTCAGGCCCTTGAGGTTGAGCCCGATGCGCACGCGGTAGGCGGCGCTGGAACGCCAGTAGGAATGCAGGCACAGCGCGCCATTGCCGTTGCCGTTGCCGCCTTCGCCCGCCGCCATGTCCGATCCCGCCATCCGTCCTCCCCCGACGGCCGCGGCAGGGGCCGGGCCATTGCTTCCATTCGCGCTCAGGGCGCGGCCTGGCGCTCGATCACCTGGTCGATGGCGCCGAAGATCGTCGCGCCCTCGCCATCGAACATCTCGATCCGCACGCGGTCGCCGAAGGACATGAAGGGCGTCTTCGGTGCGCCGTGTTCGAGCGCCTCGACCGTGCGCTTCTCGGCGAAGCACGAGGCACCCAGCGAGGTGTCTTGGTTGGCGATCGTCCCTGAACCAACGATGGTCCCGGCCGAAAGCGGCCGCGTCCTGGCGGCGTGGGCGACCAGCTGCGAGAAATCGAACTGCATGTCGACCCCCGCCTCGGGCGCGCCGAACCATTCGCCATTGACGTGGGTGACCAGTGGCCAGTGCAGCTTGTTGCCACGCCAGGCTTCGCCCAGCTCGTCCGGGGTCACGAATACCGGCGACAGCGCCGAGCGCGGCTTGGACTGCAGGAAGCCGAAACCCTTGGCCAGCTCGCCCGGGATCAGGTTGCGCAGGGACACGTCGTTGACCAGCCCGATCAGCTGGATATGGCCCGCCGCCTGTTCGGGCGTCACCGCCATCGGCACGTCGTCGGTGATCACCACGATCTCGGCCTCGAGATCGATGCCGTGCTCCTCGCTGACCACGCGCACCGGGTCGCGCGGGCCGAGGAATCCGGCGCTCGTGGCCTGGTACATCAGCGGATCGGTGTAGAAGGTCTCCGGCACCTCGGCACCGCGCGCGCGACGCACCCGCTCGACATGGGGCAGGTAGGCCGAGCCGTCGACGAACTCGTAGGCCCGCGGCAAGGGGGCCGCCAGTTGCGCCGGCTCGAGGTCGAACACGCCGTCCGCATCGCCGGCCTCGAGGGCTTCGGACAGCGCGACCAGGCGCGGCGCGGTATTCGACCAGTCCTCGAGCGCCTGCTGCAGCGTGGCCGCGATCCCGGTCGCACGCACCGCACGCGAAAGATCCCGCGACACCACCACCAGCGTACCGTCGCGCCCGCCTTCCTTCAGGGAACCCAGCTTCATCGCCACTCCACGCAAGTCACAATCCCCGGATTGTAGCGGGGTGGCCGCCGGGAAGCAGGAGAGCTTTTGCCACGGATTACGCGGATGCACGCGGATCTACCCGGATAGAGCAAAGAGCAGATGTAACGGGTCGAGGCGCGATGTGCGGGCCCCGCGTAGAACCGGACGCCAAACGCTTTGGCTTGATCCGTGTAAATCCGGGTGCATCCGCGTAATCCGTGGCAAAGGCTCTTCAGTCCTCACCCTGGAACGCACCTGCGCGGAAGGTCAGGACCAGGGTGTCGCGGTGGCCGTGGCCGTCCGGGGCCAGCGGCTGGATGGGCGTGGATTCGTGGATGACGCGGGCGTCGTCCATCAGCAGCAGCGACCAGGGTTCTTCGAGCGTGAAACGGTGGCCGTCGGGGCCGGCGGCGTCGAAGACGCGGGTTTCGCCGCCCTTGATGCCGACGCGTGCAACCACGAACACCGCCACGAAATCGACGCCGTCGCGGTGCGCCCCTTCGGGCGTGGGGCGGCCGATGCCGTCGCTGGTGTCGATGCGGAACTGGTGGGCCTCGACATGCCAGGGGCCGTCGTCGCGCACGCCGCTGCAGAGTGCGCCAAGCACCGACAGCAGGCGCGGCCATGCCGGCCTGGCCACCAGGTCGTTCGAGAGCGGCTGGTACCAGCGCTCCATCCCGCCGTGCAGGGCGTTGTAGTCCACCGACTGCCAGTGCGCGCGGTGCGGCGCCATCCGGACCTCCGCGCCATCGACCACGAAGCAGGAATGGCGGCGCCGGCGGTAGCGCCCGCCGTCGCGCAGGTATTCGTCGGCGGGGAGGTCGTCCCAGCCCACAGCAAGGCCGGCGAGGTCGTCGACGCCGAGCCCGGTCGCGGCGGCCACCCCTGCTGGCGGGAGCACCGCATAGCCCGCGTCGCGAAGCGCCGCCTGCTCGCGGCCTGCGGGCGTGTACGGCGGCGGAAAGATCATGGCCATGGCGATGCCCTGGCGGCCCGGAAGGCGCGGGCATGTCGCCGCCGCCTGGCGCCGGGCCCGGAAAGGCCGAAGCCCGCACGAGGCGGGCTTCGACGGTCTTCGATTTGGCAGCCCCGGATGGATTCGAACCACCGAATGCCTGAGTCAGAGTCAGGTGCCTTACCGCTTGGCGACGGGGCTATGGAGCAATTGTAGCGCAGGATTCCGCGAACGGAATCCTGAATTGCGCAATTAACGCTTCGAGAACTGCGTGGCGCGGCGTGCCTTGTGCAGGCCGACCTTCTTGCGCTCGAC
>DATBUS010000087.1:0-35826 GCA_036515815.1 Luteimonas sp. | reverse complement strand
TGGCGGCCAGTGGCGGCCTCGTCGGCTGGCTGAAGGCCCTGTTCGTGGGCCAGCCTGCCGCGGAACCTGCGAAGCCGTCCGCTGGCGCGGGCGGTGAACGCCGCGGCGAACGTGGCCCGCGCCAGGAGCGCGACGGCCGTGGCAACCGCAATGGTGGGGAGCGTCGCGAGGGCGGACGCCGCGAGGGCCGCCGTGGCGGCAACGAGCAGGGGCCGGCCCAGGGCGGCAAGCAGAAGGGCGCGGCCCAGAACGGCCAGGGCGGACAGTCCGCGGCGGGTGGCCAGAACGGCCAGCCGACCGCGCAGAAGCCGCCGCGCGAGAAGCCCACGCGCGACAAGCGTGAGCGGGGCGAAAGCGAACGCAATCCCCAGGGACGCCAGCGCCGTGAAGCGCAGGAGCCCAGGGCCGCCGTGGCGGCCCCGCAGGATGCCGCTGATCCGGGCACGACCGCACCCGCAGCGGCCCAGGGGACTCCGACGCCCCCCCGCAAGGACAGGGCGGAGCGGCCCGACCGCGCGGAAGGCCGTGTCGCGGACCGGCCCGCGGACGTCGCGACGGAAGTCGCCCAGGAGGCGGCCACCGCTTCTCCGACGGACGCCGCTGCGACACCCCGGGTCGAGACGGCTGGCGCCCAGGCAGCCACGGACGCCCTGCCCGCCAACGGCGCCGCCGATGCCGGCGACGAGTCGGCGGACGGGACGCAGAAGCGCCGCCGCGGCCGCCGTGGTGGCCGTCGTCGCCGTCGCGGAAGCGCCGAAGGCGGTGCGAACGAAGGCACTGCCGCGATGGACGGCGACCCGGCCGAGGACGCCGCCGAGCTCCCGGTCGCGCGCAGTTCGCAGCCGGAGTTCGACTTCGCCGACGACGAGGAAGACCGGCCGGCCAGGCGCGGCAACCGCGAGGCCGGTGCCGCTGGTGGAGCGGCCAGCGGCGGCGCGGCCGGCACCGGCGACAACGGCCGCAGCGGGGAAAGGCGGGTTCGCAGGTCGGAGGAAGCTCCTGCCATAGCGGCGAAGGAGGCGGCGCCAGCGGCGCAGGCCGACACGATTCCCGCAGCGGATGCCGCGGCCCCGGCTGCTACGGCCGCGACGGAAGCGGCCAGCGCGGCCCCCACGTCCGGAGCGGATGTCGCGGACGCGACGAGCCGCGACGACGACGGTGGACGCATCGGCGCCGACTCCGGTGGCGGCCCCGCGCGCGATGCCGGTGTCGGTGCCGCTGCCGCCGAGGCGGCGACAGTCCCGGCCGAGACCGTCGAGGCGAGCACGCCTGTCGACAGCGCGGCTATCGACAGCACGCCTATCGACAGCCCGCTGCCGTCGACCGCCGTGGTGCAAGCCGAACCGCAGGTCGATGCGATTAGCGCCGGCACCATGGATGCGGCTGACGCCGCGGCCTCCGCGACGGCCGCCACCCGCGCTCCGGAAGCGGCGACGGCGATGCCGGGACCCGTAGCGGAAGCCGGTGATGGCACCGGAAGCGGCAGCCCGGCGCGGTCGCCGGCAAAGGCGGCCAGTGCGCCGACGCCCGCCGCCGCAAACGCAGTGCCGGCACCGGCCGGGCAGCCGCGTGGCCTGTTCGACGGCCCCGAGACGCAGGCTGCGGAGCGCGCAGTGGAACCTGGCCATGCAGCGGAAAGCGGACCCTCCGCCGGCGCTGCTGATGCCGATGCTGCCACGCCCTCCCCGGCCGCTGCTGCTTCCGGGCAGATCGTCGCCTCGCAGCGTGCCGCGGATGCGGCCGGGAAAGCAGAACCTCAGTCCGCCGTCGATGGCAAGGACGATCAGGCGCCAACCGGCGCCTGATCGTGGGTCCGGCCCGCGCGCGCTAGGCGATGGCGTGCGCGGGGTCGGCCATGCCGTACTGGCTGGCCAGGCGCGCCAGCGCGATCATGTCGCCGACCTGCAGCTTTTCGAAAAGCCGGGTCTTGTGGGTATTGATGGTCTTCGCGCTCAGGCTGAGCCTGCGCGCGATCTCCTCCTGGCGCATGCCCTGCAACAGCAGCATCGCGACCTCGGTTTCCCGGGGCGACAGGGCGTCGAACGGCGACTCCGTTGCATCCAGCCCGGACAGGGCCAGGGACTGCGCTACCCTGCTGGCCAGGAAGCGGCGTCCCGACGCCACCTCGCGCACCGCGCGCAGCAGCTCGCGGGCATCGCCCCCCTTGCCGACATAACCCGCCGCACCCGCGGCGATCATGCGCTTGGGCATGGGCCCGTCCTCGAGCACCGACACCACGATCACCCGCGGCCCGTACTCGCCCCGAACGATGCGCTCGGTGACCTCGAGCCCGCTGACGCCGGGCAGGTGCAGGTCGCAGAGCACGATGTCCGGCTTCAAGGCGCGGATCTCCGGCAGTGCGGCTTCTCCGCTCTCGGCTTCCCCAACCACTTCGATGTCGGCCTCGGCCGACAGGATCATGCGCATCCCAGCGCGTACCAGTGCGTGGTCATCGACCACATAGACCCTGATGGTCATCCTTGTCCCCTCATGACGCGTTCTTGGATCCCCGGGCGCGAGGCTAACCGTGGCGCCGCAGGGCCGCAAGCGGACCGCGCCGGCGATGCCGGACGCTCTCTGACCATGGGATATCTCGGGACCGGGGACGGGCAGGATGCATTCGTGGTGGAAGAGGTGGGATTCGAACCCACGAAAGGTTTCCCTTTGCCGGTTTTCAAGACCGGTGCCTTCAACCGCTCGGCCACTCTTCCGGGAACATGTCGCGGCGTCGCCCTACCCGCCCCTGGACATGCGTCTGAAACGCGCGGGCGACGCGGGCGCGATTGTCGCACGAGCCACCGCCGGGCGCCTTCCCGGCCCGGCACCTTTCGGCGTCACGCGGCGCGCGCGGGCCCTCCGGGCACACCGTCGCGCCCGCAGTTCTGGCAGTCCAGACGCGAGCCTTCGATCAACGGCGGAAGCTTTTCGGCCAGGAAATCGATGAACACCCGCACGGCCGGCAACAGGCCCCGCCGCGACGCGAACACCAGGTGCGCGATGCCCTGCGGCAGGCGCCACTCCGGCAGCACGACCTCCAGCTCGCCGCTGCGCACGGCTTCGGCGCACAACGTCTCCGGCAGCATGGTGATGCCGAGCCCCTGGCGCGCGAGCGCCATCAGCATCGGGAAGTCGCCCCCGGCAACGCGGGGCTTGAGTTCGATCCGGCGGGTCTCGCCGTCGGCGCCCTGCAGCTCCCAACGCTGGCGCACCTCGTCCTCGCCCATGGTCATGGTGGTGTGGTCATTGAGCTCCTCGGGCGACGCGGGGCGGCCGGCGCGGTCGAGGTAGGTCGGACTCGCCACCAGCAGCTCCTGGATCTGGCCGAAACTGCGCATGACCAGGCTGCCGTCGTCGTCAAGTTTGTTGCGCACCCGGATGGCGACGTCGAAGCCCTCGTTGATGACATCGACCCGGCGGTTGCTGACATGCATCTGCACGCGCACCTGCGGATAGCGCGCGAGGAACTCCGGCAGCAACTGCGGCATCTGCTGCTGGGCAAGCCCCACCGGCACGCTGGCCCGGACGATGCCGCGCGGCTCCGCGCTCAGGCGATCCACCACTTCGCGCGCGGCAGTGGCCTCGGCCAGCATCGATTGCGCGTGCCGATAGACACTCTGGCCGACGTCGGTCACCGCGAAACGGCGCGTCGAACGCTGGAGCAGGCGCACGCCGAGCTCCGTCTCCAACTGGCTGATGCGCCGCGACAGGCGCGACTTCGGGATGCCAAGCGCGCGTTCGGCCGCGGCGAATCCGCCATGGTCGACGACCATGGCGAAGTAATAGAGATCGTTCAGATCCTGCACGGCCGCACTCCGAATGGAACGATGGACCCGTATTGGACCATCGATCACCGGAAATCGCAACGAATCCGGACAGAATCGGTCCGATCTGGCCAGCCTATCGACCCCGGTGGGACAATGCCCACCCCAGCCATTGTCCTGGCGCGGCTTGCCGGCTCCGTGTCAGGCCACTGCCGTGAGTCCACCCATGTAAGGCCGCAGCACCTCGGGCACCGCGATCGAGCCGTCGGCCTGCTGGTAGTTCTCCATGACCGCGACGAGCGCCCGGCCGACCGCGACGCCCGAGCCATTGAGCGTGTGCACGAGTTCGGGCTTCGCTCCGGCGTCCGGGCGCCAGCGCGCCAGCATCCGGCGCGCCTGGAAATCGCCGCAGTTCGAGCACGAGGAGATCTCACGCCAGGCCTGCTGCGAGGGCAACCACACCTCGAGGTCGTACGTCTTCCGTGCGGCGAAGCCCAAGTCGCCGGTGCACAGCAGCATGCGTCGGTACGGCAGGCCCAGGCGCTCGAGCACGACCTCGGCGCAGCGCGTCATCCGCTCGTGCTCGGCGTCGCTCTCGTCCGGCCGCGTGATGGACACCAGTTCGACCTTTTCGAACTGGTGCTGGCGGATCATGCCGCGGGTGTCGCGACCGTAGGCACCGGCCTCGGCGCGGAAGCACATCGAGTGCGCGGTGAGACGCATCGGCAGGTTGCCAGCGTCGACGATGGAATCGGCCACCAGGTTGGTCAGCGGGACTTCCGCCGTCGGCACGAGATACCGTTTCGATGCCGATTCGCCCTCGCCGACCATGGTCGAGAACAGGTCGTCCTCGAACTTCGGCAGCTGGCCGGTGCCACGCATCGCGTTGGCATTGACCAGCACCGGCACGCTGGTTTCCGCATAGCCGTGCTCGTCCACGTGCAGGTCGAGCATGAATTGCGCGAGGGCGCGGTGCAGCCGGGCCAGCGGGCCGCGCAACACGGTGAAGCGGGCACCGGAGAGCTTCGCGGCCGCCTCGCCGTCGAGCCAGCCGTTGCGCGCACCGAGGTCGACATGGTCGCGCACCTCGAAGTCGAACTCGCGCGGGGTACCCCACTGGTGCTGCTGGACGTTGCCGGACTCGTCGCTGCCGGGCGGCACGCTCCCGTCGGGCAGGTTGGGAAGGCCGAGCGCGATCGCTTCGAGCTCCGCGCGGACGTCGTCGAGCTCGGCTTCCGATGCCTTCAGCTCCTCGCCAAGGCCGGCCACCTCGGCCAGCAGCGGCGCGACATCCTCGCCCCGCGCCTTGGCCTGCCCGATCGCCTTGCTGCGCGTGTTGCGCAGGTTCTGCAGCTCCTGGGTGCGGACCTGCAGCGACTTGCGCGCGGACTCGAGCCGGTCGAGCGCAGCGGCATCGAGCACGTGGCCGCGCGTTTCGCGCAGGCGCGTGGCAAGGGCGGTCGGGTCCTGGCGCAGCAGGTTCGGATCGAGCATCGCGTCGCTTCCGCAGTATCGGGCCATCCATTATCGCGTGTCGCCGCGGCGATTGCTCCGCCCGCCCGTGGCAGAATCCCGTGACCGCGAAGACGAGGCCACCGATGTCCCCCACGCCCCGGCGCAGCACACTCCCACTCCCCACCCTGCGCGGGTGGTGGTTCATCGCGGCGGGCCTGGCCGCGGGCATGCTGGTCTTCCTCGCACTCTGGCTCGGGCAGCGCGATGGCACGCCGTACCGCAGCGACGAGCAACCGCCTGCGGCCGCCGCTCCGGTGTTCCGGCCGCTGCCGACGCCGCCCGCGACTGGCAGCACCGCCGCCCGCGCGATGCCCGATGCCCCGGAGGCCGGCGCCAGGATCGAAGAGATCGCACCGCCCCCACCCACCACGACCGCCGGCCCCGTCGACGCGGCGCCGTCGGCCGCGGCGCCCCCGGTGGAGCTCTCGGCCAGCTCGCCGGTACCGATCGAGTCACCCGGCCCGCGCTACCCACGGGGCGCCCTGCGTCGCGGCGAATCGGGAGAAGTGCTGCTGCGCATCCAGGTGGACGCACGCGGCGTTCCGTCGCAGGTCGACGTCGCCTCCAGCAGCGGTTCGCGCGACCTGGATCGCGCGGCGGTGACGGCGGCGCGGCGCTGGCGCTTCCGTCCGGCGATGCGCGACGGCTCGCCCGTTGCCGGCGTGGTGAACGTGCCGATCGCGTTCACCAACCCACGCTGAGGCCGGTCACGCACACGCAGCGCGAACTTCCGCTGTGGAAGTCTCTCCGCACCATCGCGTCCAGGAGAGCACCGTGGCTGACCCGGATTCCAATACCACTCGCGACCGGCCGCCGGCCGGGGACCCCGCGCGCCGCACCGCCGCCCCGCTCCTGTGGATCGTGTTGCTGCTCGCGCTGCTCGCGTTCGGCTGGTTCATCTACAGCCAACGGTCCGGCGTCGCGCCTGCGCCAGAGCCCATGCCACCCAGGCCGGTGGCGATCAAAGACGGGAGCGAGGCCGCTGCGCAACGCGAGCGTGCCGCCGATGACGCGCGCCGCGCCGCGCGGGCCGGCGACGGGAACACGGCCCCCGCCCGCACGCCGCAGCCCGCGGATCGCGAAGCCACGCCCTTGACCCGGATCGAGCCGGAGTATCCGGTGGAGGCCTACCGCCGGCGCGAAGAAGGCACGGTGCTGGTGTCGGCGACCGTCGGCCCCGACGGCCGGCCGGCCAGCGTCGAGGTCCTGCGCCGCAGCGGCTCGCGCGAGCTCGACCAGGCCGCCGTGGACGCGGTGCGCCAGTGGACCTTCGACCCTGCCATACGGCGTGGTCGCACGGTCGCGGCCGAGGTGCAGGTGCCGGTGACGTTCCGCATCGACCGCTGAACCGCATCGAAGCCTGCTTGCCCGCTCTCCGGCGCTGGCGCCTGGAGCTACCGGGAGAGGAGGGAGAAGCCGGTTCGTCGGGCGAGTTCCTCGAAACCCGGGAACGAAGTGGCCACGTTGGCCACGTCGTCGATAAGCACTTCGCCATCGGCCATCTGGCCCGCCACCGCGAAGGCCATGGCGATACGGTGGTCGCCCAGGCTGTCCACGCGGCCACCGCCAAGCGGCCCACCCTCGATCAGCATGCCGTCCGGCGTCTCGTGCACTTCGACCCCGAGGGCCGCGAGTCCAACCGCCATCGCATGGATGCGGTCCGATTCCTTCACCCGCAACTCGCTCGCGCCGCTCACGTGCGTGCGGCCCCGCGCGCAGGCCGCCGCGACCGCGAACACCGGAAGCTCGTCGATCATGTCGGGTACGAGCCGGCCGGGGAGATCGATGCCATGCAGCGGCGCATGGCGCACGGCGATGTCGGCCACCGGCCCGCAAAGGCCGTCGCGCCGCGCGAGCTCGCGGATATCCGCGCCCATCATCCTCAGCGCATCCAGCAGGCCGGTCCGGCGTGGATCGACGCCGACCGACCGTAGCAGGATGTCCGAACCCGGCACGAGGGTCGCGGCCACGATGAAAAAGGCCGCGGAGGAAAAGTCGCCCGGCACCTCGATGCCACGCGCGACCAGGCGATGGCCGCCGGTCAGGGATGCATGTCCGGGTGCGAAGTCGACCGGCCAGCCGAAGGCCGCGAGCATGCGTTCGGTGTAGTCGCGCGTGGGAGACGGTTCGCGCACCACGGTGGTGCCTCCGGCCCGGAGCCCGGCCAGCAGCACCGCCGATTTCACCTGCGCGCTGGCCACCGGCGAATCGAATCCGATCCCGCGCAGCGGCTGCCCACCGCTGATCCGCAGCGGCGGACGCTCGCCATCATCGGAATCCACCATGGCTCCCATCCGCCGCAACGGCGTCATGACCCGCTGCATCGGCCGCTTCGAGAGCGAGGCATCGCCGGTGAGCACGCTGTCGAACTCCTGGCCTGCAAGCAGGCCCGCGAGCAGGCGCATCGCCGTGCCCGAATTGCCGCAGTCGAGCGGGCCGGCCGGCGCGCGCAGGCCATCGATCCCCACGCCCCGAACGATTCGCCGCGATGGCGACGGTGCATCGATGTCCACGCCCATCGCGGAGAAGATCGCCGCGGTCGTACGCGTATCCTCGCCTTCGAGAAAGCCCTCGATGTGCGACGTGCCGTCCGCCAGCGCGGCGAACATCACCGCGCGGTGGGAGATCGACTTGTCGCCGGGGACCGGGAAGGCACCGTCCAGCGCGCGCCCGCGCTGCGCCACCCAGGATGCAGGCGCCGCTTGCGCTGCAGGCGTCGGCACGGCGGCCCCACCCGCGGACCACAGGTCCTCACCCATGGCGGCGCTGGAAGTCCCGCATGTGATCGACCAGGGCCTGCACCCCCGCCACCGGCATCGGGTTGTAGATCGACGCACGCATCCCGCCGGTGACGCGATGGCCCTTGAGCCCGATCAGCCCGGCCTCCCGCGCCCGTGCGAGGAAGGCCTCGTCCAGCGCGGGGTCATGCAGGAAGAACGGGACGTTCATGCGCGAACGCGCAGCCGGATCGACCTCGTTGCGATAGAAGCCGCCGGAACCATCGATCGCGTCGTAGAGGATCCGGGCCTTCTCGTCGCTGAGTCGGGCAAACGCCTGCACCCCGCCCTGCTCCAGCATCCAGCGGAAGGTGAGCCCGGCCACGTACCAGTTCCAGGTGGGCGGCGTGTTGAGCATCGAGTCCGCGGCCAGCTGCAGCCGGTAGTCGAAGATGTCGGCACGCGGCTGGCCGGCGCGCTCGAGCAGGTCGCGGCGCACGATCACCACGCCAATACCGACGGGCCCCAGATTCTTCTGCGCGCCGGCATAGATGGCGCCGAAGCGCGAGACGTCGATCGGTTCGGAGGCGATGCTGGAGCTGAAATCGGCGAACAGCGGCACGTCGCCGGTATCGGGAAACGCATGGCCGCCTGCCGTCGCGGGGCGGAACTCCACGCCATGGATGGTCTCGTTGGCGGTGACATGGACATAGGCCGCGTCCTTCGACAGCGTCCATTCCCCGAGCGCGGGAATGCCGCGATAGCCGCCGGCCTCGCTGCTGGCCGCGACGTGCAGGTCGACATAGGGTGCCGCCTGGCGGGTCGCGGTCGCGCCCCAATGCCCGGTGAGGATGTAGTCGGCGCGCTGGCCGGGAGCGGCGAAGTTCAGCGGGAGCAGCGCCTGCTGCGTGGTCGCGCCGCCGGACAGGAACAGCACTGCGTACCCGTCGGGGATCGACAGCAGGGCGCGCAGGTCGGCCTCGGCGCGGGCGGCGATCTCCATGAACTCGGGACCGCGGTGGCTGATCTCGACGATCGAGGCGCCGGCGCTGCCGTACTCCAGCATGGTCGCGCGCGCTTCGAGCAGCACCGGCTCCGGAAGCATCGCGGGACCGGGGCTGAAATTGTAGGCGCGGGACATGATGGCTCCTCGGAATGGGCGATCCAGTATGCCGCAAGGCCTGACCGCGCATGCACGGGTGCGGGCGTAGCATGGGGATGCCTACCTGTCGCGAGGAACGCCACGATGGCCCGTTGCCGCCTTCCGCACGTGCCCGGCTCCGCCATCACCGACGAGGCGGTCTACCGCGACCGCCGCCACCTGCTGAAGGCGCTGGCCCTGGCACCAGCGCTCTCGATCGCCGGGTGTCGCGGCGAGCCGCCGCCGCCCGTCGACGTTCCCCGCGCCGGCACCGCGGCGCGTGCGGGTGGGTTCAGCACCGACGAGCCGCTGACCCGCTACGAGGACGCCACCTCCTACAACAATTTCTACGAGTTCGGCAGCGGCAAGGCCGACCCCTCGCGCGCCCGCAGGACCCTGGTGGCCTCGCCCTGGTCGGTGACGGTGGGCGGCGAGTGCGCACGTCCCGGGACCGTGCCGCTGGAGACCCTGCTCGGGGGCCTGGTGCCCGAAGAACGCATCTACCGGATGCGTTGCGTCGAGGGCTGGTCGATGGTGATCCCCTGGCTCGGCGTGCCCCTGGGCGAAGTGCTGAAGCGCTTCGAGCCGACCTCCGACGCGAAGTTCGTCGCCTTCACCACGCTGGCCGACCCGGTGCAGATGCCCGGCATCCGCGCACCGATCCTCGACTGGCCGTACCGCGAGGGCCTGCGCATCGACGAGGCCATGCATCCGCTCACGTTGCTGGTCACCGGCATGTACGGGCGCCCCCTGCCGCAGCAGAACGGCGCGCCGCTGCGCCTGGTGGTGCCGTGGAAGTACGGCTTCAAGGGCATCAAGTCGATCGTCGCCATCGACTTCCTGCGCAAGGTGCCGCGCACGTCCTGGAACGACATGCAGCCGCGCGAGTACGGCTTCTTCGCCAACGTCAATCCGGCGGTCGACCATCCGCGCTGGAGCCAGGCCAGCGAACGCCGCATCGCGGGCGATGCCAACCGCCTCTTCGCCGACCGCATTCCAACGCAGCCGTTCAACGGCTACGCCGATCACGTCGCATCCCTGTACCAGGGCATGGACCTTGCGCGCTGGTACTGAGCGCAAGCCGGCGCCGGGCCGTGGACACGTCGCGGCCAAGGCCGTGGTGCACGCGCTGGTACTGGCACCCCTGGCCCTGCTTGCGTGGCGTGCCTGGCAGGTCGGAAGTGGAGCCGACATCGACGCCCTTGGCGCGGACCCGGTCGCGGCCATCGAGCATGAGCTCGGCCTCTGGGCCCTCCGGCTGCTGTTGCTGACCCTGGCGGTGACGCCGCTGCGGCAGTTGCTGGGACGTCCCGGACTGCTCCGGTTCCGCCGCCTGCTGGGGCTCTGGGCCTTCGCATACGCCACCCTGCATTTCACGGCCTGGCTGGTGCTCGACCTGCGCGGCTGGTGGAACCAGGTGTTCGCGGAGATCGCCGAACGCCCTTATATCACCGTGGGTTTCGCGGCCTGGCTGCTGCTCGTGCCGCTTGCGGTCACCTCCACGCGCGGCTGGATGCGCCGGCTCGGCCGCAACTGGGGCCGGCTGCACCGGCTCGTCTACGCGGTCGCGATCCTGGCGGTGCTGCACTTCTGGTGGGTGGTGAAATCCGACGTGCGCGAGCCGCTGCTGTACGCGGCCGTCCTCGCGGTGCTCCTGGGATGGCGGGTGGTCCGCCGGCGGGCACGGCTTGCAGCTGCGCAGCCCGCCTCAGCCGGTGCCGAACAGCAATAGCAGGGCCAGCAGCCCCGCCAGGACCGCGGCCGCCAGCACCAGCCACGGCAGGTGCATGACGCCACGGCCCGGCGGTGCCGCGGGTGCCCGGGCGGCGGAATCCGGGTCGTCCCCGGGTGGCTCCACGATTCCGACCGGAGCCTCGAGCACGAAGCGGTGGTGGGCATCGAACACCACCTGGTCGCCCGGCCTCAGGACCGCGTCGCGCACGGGCTCGCCGTTGACCAGGCTGCCATCGCTGGAACCGAGGTCGCGCAGGACGACCTCGCCACGGAGCATTTCGATGCGGGCATGCCGTTCGGCAAATGCCGGCTCCTCGATGCGGATGTCGGCCTCGGCTGCACGCCCCACCAGCCGTGGCCGCTCCAGCGTGAAGCAGCGTCCGTGGTAACGGCCACCGACGCCACGCAGCACGATGCGCACGTCGCCGGCCTCCCCGGTGCTGTCGCCGAAACCGCCCGCGGGCTGGACCGGCGGGCGCGCGGACACCAGCCGCATCCCGGTGCCGTCCACGAACACCGAGTCGCCCACGCGCAGCATCGCCATGCGCTGCACCGGCCGGCCGTTCACGTGCACGCCGCGGGTGCCCTCGGGCACGGTGAGCCAGACGCCGCGGCGGTCAACGTTGAAGTTCACGATCGGCGCGGACTCCACCAGGGCAAGCCCCGCCCCATCACGGGCACGGCCCACGCCATGCACGCCCACGGTGAGTGGATGGTCGTTGCCAGCGGAGTCGAAGCGCAGCCTGAGGGTATCCATGCGCGGGGGAATCTAGCACGCGGCGCCCCTTGGTTCGGGCCCCGGGTGGCTCCAGAATGACGGTCCCACGCACACGGACGCACCATGGCCGACATCGACATCCAGCACCCGCACCAGCTCGGTCCCGTGGAGGCACGCGCTGCCGTGCAGCAGGTGGCGGACAAGCTGGTCGACCGCTTTGGCGTCGACTGCCACTGGCAACAGGACGCGCTGCACTTCAGCCGCGCCGGGGTGGACGGGCGCATCGCCCTGCTTCCGGGCCTGGTCCATGTGCAGGCCGACCTCGGCTTCCTGCTGTCGGCGATGCAGGCACCGATCGAGTCCGAGATCAGGCGGGTCCTCGGCAAGCACTTCGGCTGACTCGCCATCGCCGGGCAGCCGCGTGCGCTCGCGGCGTGCACCTGTCATCGAGGGGTCACGGGCGTGACATCGACGCGTCACCGGCGGAGGATCGAATGGCCCACGTGGCGCCGGCGCTGCCGCAACTGCGCGACGCCGGCCCGGCAGATCTCCTCCTCCTCGTTTGATCGCGCTTGCGGGCCCTGCGGGGCCCGTTTTTTTTTGGGAGCGGCCCGCCACCCAGGGCCTGGCCACGCCATTGCCGCGCGCTTCGTCATGAAGCTGTCATAAAAACATCATCCAATGTGCGCAAGCCGCCCGCGGCCCCCAGCCCACAACGGAACCCGCCATGCCCCTCCCCAAGCTGCGACTCGCTTCGCTCGCCCTTGCCTCGGCCCTGTTCGCGGTGGCCTGCCAGCCTTCGGGCGATGCGCCTGCCAACGGTGGCGGGGCCGGGGGCGACGGCACCGCCACCCAGGTGTCCGGTGCGGGCGCCTCCTTCATCTATCCCCTGGTGTCGAAGTGGTCGGCCGACTACAACGCCGCCACCGGACGCCAGGTGAACTACCAGTCGATCGGCTCCGGTGGCGGCATCGCCCAGGTGAAGGCCGGTACCGTCGACTTCGGTTCCAGCGACAAGCCGCTGTCGAGCGCGGAGCTGGCGGAGGCCAACCTGGGCCAGTTCCCGTCGGCCATCGGTGGCGTGGTGCCGGTGGTCAACATCGAAGGCCTGGCACCGGGCGCACTCAAGCTGACCGGTCCGTTGCTGGCCGACATCTTCCTCGGCAAGGTCACCACCTGGAACGCGCCCGAGATCACCAGCCTCAACCCGGGCCTGGCGCTACCTGACGGCGAGATCAGCATCGTCCACCGTTCCGACGGCTCGGGCACCAGCTTCAACTTCACCAACTACCTGTCCAAGGTCAGCCCCGACTGGAAGGCGCGGGTGGGCGAAGGCACATCGGTGTCCTGGCCGCTGGGCGTGGGCGGCAAGGGCAACGAGGGGGTCGCCTCCTACGTGCAGCAGATCCAGGGCGCGATCGGCTACGTCGAGCTCGCCTACGCGCTGCAGAACACGATGCCGTACGCCTCGCTCCAGAACGCCGAGGGCAACTTCGTCGAGCCGAGCGCGGAGAGCTTCGCCGCGGCCGCACGCACCGCGGACTGGGCGTCGGCCAGCGACTTCGACCTGGTGATCACCAACGCGCCGGGCGCCGACTCCTGGCCGATCACTGCGACCAACTTCATGCTGATGCCGAAGCAGCCCAGGGACCCCGCGCGCAGCAGGGCGGCGCTGGAGTTCTTCAAGTGGGCCTTCGAGGATGGCCAGGCCCAGGCCAGCGAACTGCACTACGTGCCGCTTCCGGCCGAACTCGTCCAGCAGGTCGAAGCCTACTGGGCCACCGAGTTCCAGCAGGGCCAGTAAGGCGATCGTGCCCGCCGCAGCCGCGGCGGGCCACGTCCAACCCCCGGGAAGCCGATGAACGTCACTGCCCTCCCCCTCGCCGCATCCGGCCAGCGCGAACTGCGCGACGCCCGGGCCGACCGCTGGTTCCGCTACGCGCTGGTCGGCACCGTGGTGTTCGTGATGCTCGCGCTCGCCAGCGCCATGCTTTCGATGCTCTGGGGCGGCCGCGACGCCCTGCAGTCGCAGGGCCTGTCGTTCTTCCTGTCGGCCGAATGGAACCCGGTCGAGAACCGCTACGGCGCGCTCGCGCCGATCTACGGCACGGTCGTCACCGCGATCATCGCCATGCTGCTGGCGGTACCGGTGAGCTTCGGCATCGCGGTGTTCCTGACCGAAGTGGCGCCGCGCTGGATGCGCGGGCCGGTCGGCGCGGCCATCGAGCTGCTCGCCGGCATCCCGTCGATCATCTACGGCATGTGGGGCCTGTTCGTGCTGGTGCCGGTGATGACCCGCCACGTCACGCCCTGGCTCAACGAACACCTCGGCACCATCCCCGGCCTGGGCATCCTGTTCCAGGGCCCGCCGCTGGGCATCGGCGTGCTGACCGCCGGCCTGGTGCTGGCGATCATGGTGGTGCCCTTCATCTCGTCGGTCATGCGCGAGGTCTTCCTGACCGTGCCGACGCGGCTCAAGGAATCGGCCTACGCGCTCGGCGCCACGCGCTGGGAAGTCACCTGGGACGTGGTCCTGCCCTACACCCGCTCGGCCGTCATCGGCGGCGTCTTCCTTGGCCTGGGCCGCGCGCTCGGCGAGACCATGGCCGTCGCCTTCGTCGTCGGCAACAGCGTGCGCCTGACGCCCTCGCTGCTCGAGCCCGGCACCACCATCGCCGCGCTGATCGCCAACGACTTCGGCGAAGCAACCGATACCTACCGCTCCGCACTGCTGCTGCTCGGCTTCGTGCTGTTCATCGTCACCTTCGTGGTGCTGGCGCTGGCGCGGCTGATGCTCGCCCGCCTGGCACGCAGGGAGGGCAACTGATGTCGGCCTCCGACGCCCTGTACCTGCGCCGCCGGATCACGAACGTGCTGGCGCTGTCGATGTCCTGCGTTGCGGCCGTGATCGGCCTGCTGTTCCTGGGCTGGATCCTGTGGACGCTGGTGTCCAAGGGCATCACCGGCATCGACTGGAATCTCTTCACCAAGGACACGCCGCCGCCGATGGCCGAAGGCGGCCTGCGCAACGCGCTGTTCGGTTCGGCGGTGATGTGCGTGCTGGCGATCGTGATCGGCGCACCGCTCGGCGTCGCCGCCGGGACCTGGCTTGCCGAGTACGGTGCCGCGAGCCGCGCGGCGACGGTCGTGCGCTTCGTCAACGACATCCTGCTTTCCGCGCCTTCGATCGTGCTGGGCCTGTTCGTGTACACCCTGCTGGTCATGAACACCGGGGGCCGCTTCTCCGCCTTCGCGGGCGCGGTGGCGCTGGCCTTCATCGTGCTCCCGGTGGTGCTGCGCACCACCGACGAGATGCTCCGCCTGGTGCCGGTGCAGATGCGCGAGGCGGCGCTCTCGCTGGGCGTGCCGCAGTGGAAGGTGATCGTGCAGGTGCTCTATCGCAGCGCATCGGCCGGCATCGTCACCGGCATCCTGCTGTCGCTGGCCCGCATCAGCGGCGAGACCGCGCCGCTGCTGTTCACCGCATTCGGCAACCTGTACTGGAACAGCAACGTCATGCAGCCCATGGCCAGCGTGCCGGTGGTCATGTACCAGTTCGCCGGCAGCCCGTACGAGAGCTGGCAGCAACTGGCCTGGGCCGGCGCGCTGGTCCTGACCACCTTCGTGCTCCTCATCAGCCTCGGCGCACGCGCCCTGCTGCTCCGCAAGCGGGTGAGCCATGACTGACCCGACACTTCCCTGGACCCTTCCGATGAATGACGCTCCCGCCGCCGCAGCCGCCGAGTACGGACGCGCCACAATCACCACCGCCATGCCGCAGCGACCCGCCACGGAGTCCGCGCCGGTGAAGATCGCAGTGCGCGGGCTCGACTTCCACTACGGGAAGTTCCACGCGATCAAGGGCGTGGACATGGAGATCCCCGAAAAGCGCGTCACCGCGCTCATCGGCCCTTCCGGCTGCGGCAAGTCCACTCTGCTGCGCGTCTTCAACCGCATCTACGCCCTGTATCCGGGCCAGGTGGCCAGCGGCAGCATCCTGCTGGATGGCGAGGACATCCTGTCGCCGAAGTACCCGATGAATCGCCTGCGCTCGAAGGTCGGCATGGTGTTCCAGAAGCCGGTGCCGTTCCCGATGACCATCTACGAGAACATCGCCTACGCCATCCGCCACCACGAGAAGCTGTCGAAGGCGGACATGGACGCGCGCGTCGAAGCCGCGCTGCGCCAGGGGGCGCTCTGGGACGAGGTCAAGGACAAGCTCGGCCAGAGTGCACTGGGCCTGTCGGGTGGCCAGCAGCAGCGGTTGTGCATCGCTCGGGCGGTCGCGCTGAAGCCGGAGGTGCTGCTGCTGGACGAGCCGACGTCGGCACTCGATCCGATCTCCACCAGCCGCATCGAGCAGCTGATCGAGGAGCTGAAGGTCGACTACACGATCGTGATCGTGACCCACAACATGCAGCAGGCCGCGCGGGTCTCGGACTACACCGCCTTCATGTACCTCGGCGACCTGATCGAGCACGACGCCACCGGCACCATCTTTTCCAATCCCTCGAAGCAGCAGACCGAGGACTACATCACCGGACGCTTCGGATGAACAACATGCCCAACGACCACATCGTGCGCAGCCACGACGAGGAGCGCCAGCGTCTCACCGGCGAGATCCTGCGCATGGGGGAACTCGCCGTGGCCCAGCTCGAGGCCGCGCTCGACGTGGTGGAGCGTCGCGACGACCGCGCCGCCGGCCACATCGTCGCCAACGACGAGGCCATCGACGCGCTCGAGCGCGAGGTCAGCCACGACGTCATGAAACTTTCGCTGCGCGGCCCGCTTGCGCGCGACCTGCGCGAGATCCTGGCCGCGCTGCGCATCGTGTCCGACATCGAGCGCATCGGCGACTACGCCGCCAACATCGCCAAGCGTTCGATCGTGCTCAACCAGGCCCCGGCGCTGCCGGTCGCCGGCGGGCTCAGGCATGTCGGCGCGCTGGCCGTGCGCCAGGTCCGCGGCGTGCTCGCGGCCTATGCGAACCACGACCCCGAGGCCGCGCAGGCCGTGCGCGACCAGGACGCGGCCCTCGACGCCGAATATACCCGGCTGTTCCGCGAGCTCCTGACCTACATGATGGAAGACGCGCGGGCGATCACCGGTGGCACCCACCTGCTGTTCATGGCCAAGAACCTCGAGCGGATCGGGGACCATGCCACCAACATCGCGGAAAACATCTGGTTCATGGTCCGCGGCGAGGACAACCTGCCCCCGCGCGAGAAGGCCGACGGCACCAACTCGGCCTCCTGAGACGCGGGTTGCCGGGGCGGCTCGGCTAGACTAGCGCCGGTGACCAGCCCGCTCCCGCCCCAGGCCCCCGAGGCCACGCCCGCCTTCGCGCCGATGTCCGCCCGCTTCCGCGGCTACCTGCCGGTGGTGGTGGACGTGGAGACCGGCGGTTTCGACTGGAACCGGCACGCGCTGCTCGAGATCGCGGTGCTGCCGATCGACCTCGACGCGGCCGGCCGCTATGTCCCGGGCGAAGGCGCCAGTGCCCACCTGGTGCCGGCGCCGGGCACCGAGATCGACCCGAAGTCGCTGCAGGTCACCGGCATCGACCTCGACCATCCGTTCCGCTTCGCCAAGCCCGAACGCGAGGCACTGGAACACGTGTTCACCGCGGTCCGCGCCGCGGTCCGCAAGCACGGCTGCCAGCGCGCGATCCTGGTGGGCCACAACGCCCACTTCGACCTCAACTTCCTCAATGCCGCGGTCGCGCGCAGCGGGCACAAGCGCAACCCCTTCCACCCCTTCAGCGTGTTCGACACGGTCACCATGGCCGGCCTGGCCTACGGGCAGACAGTCCTCGCCCGCGCCGTCCAGGCCGCCGGGCTCGACTGGAACAGCGAAGACGCCCACTCCGCCGTCTACGACACCGAACGCACCGCCCAGCTCTTCTGCATCATCGCCAACGCCATCGGCCGCCACGCAGCGCCGCCGCCTGTGGGCCTTGCTCCGTAGGACGCGGAAGAGCTTCTGCCACGGATTACGCGGATCTATCGCGGATCTACACGGATCAAGCAAAAAGGAAAAAAGAGCAGAAGCTCTTTGCCACGGATCACGCGGATAAGGGCAGATAGATCGGGTGCAAGCGGGAGCGGTAAAAAAGGCGTCCGGCCCTCAGAGGCGCTGCCGGACGGCCTCGAACAGGCAGACGCCGGCGGCGACGGAGACGTTGAGGCTTTCGACGCCGGCGTCGGCGGCGCCGGGCATCGGCAGGGCCACCAGCTGGTCGCAGTGCTCGCGCGTGAGGCGGCGCAGGCCTTCGCCCTCGCCGCCCAGGACGAGCGCGACGTTGCCGCGCAGGTCGACGCCATAGAGCGAGGCCTGCGAGTCGCCCGCCAGGCCGTAGATCCACACGCCCAGCTTCTGCAGTTCGCGCAGGCTGCGCGAGAGGTTGGTCACGCGCACCACCGGGATGGCATCGGCGGCACCGGCCGAGGTCTTGCGCACGGTGGCGTTGACCTGCACCGCCTTGTCCTTGGGGATCACCACCGCGGTCACGCCCGCGGCCGCGGCGCTGCGCAGGCAGGCGCCGAGGTTGTGCGGGTCCTGGACACCGTCGAGCACCAGGAGCAGCGCGCGCCCTTCGGCGGCCTCCACCAGTCCCTGCAGGTCGTCCTCGTCGTGCGTCTTCGCCGCGGCATAGCGCGCCACCGCGCCCTGGTGGCGCAGGCCGCCGGCGACGCCGTCGAGTGCCTGCTGCGACACGCGGCGCACATCGATGCCGCGCCGCCTGGCGTCCTCCTCGATCGCACCGATGCGCGGGTTCTTCGCCCCGGCTTCCAGGAGCACCTCGCGCACGTTGTCCGCATCATGGTCCACGGCGGATGCGACGGCATTGATGCCGACGATCCACTGGTTCTGCTTGTTGCCCATCAGACCCTCTTGGTCAGTATTTCTGCTTGGCCCGCTTCGCGGGCTTGCCGCGCGGTCCCGGTGGCTTCGGATCGCCCGCCTGGCGCTGGCCTTCCTCGACCAGGCGGAAGTCGATCTTCAGCTCCTCGACGCTCGCCTTCAGCACGACGATGCGCACCCGGTCGCCCAGGCGGTGCTCGCGCTCCGTACGCTGGCCGGTGAGTGTCTTCCGGATCGGGTCGAAGTGGTAGAAGTCATTGGGCAGCTGGGTCACGTGCACCAGGCCGTTGACCTTGGACTCGTCGAGCTCGACGAACAGCCCGAAGCTGGTCACGCCGCTGACGACACCCTCGAACTCGCGCCCCACGTGCTCCTCCATCCAGGCGGCGCGATAGCGTTCGTCGACCTCGCGCTGGGCCTCGTCGGCGCGGCGCGAACGCTCCGAGCACTGCAGCGAGAGCGCTGCCATCTCGTGGGCGGTGTAGTTGTAGTTCGCCGCACGGCCGCCGGCCAGCGCGTGCTTGATCGCACGATGCACCAGCAGGTCGGCGTAGCGGCGGATCGGCGAGGTGAAGTGCGCATAGGCTTCCAGCGCCAGGCCGAAGTGGCCGATGTTGTCCGGCGAATAGACGGCCAGCGACTGGCTGCGCAGCAGCACCGACTCCAGCAACGCCGCATCGGGGCGGTCGCGCACGGTCTCCAGCAGCTTGCGGAAATCCTTCGGGCGCACCTTGGCCCAGGGCGGCAGGCGCAGCTGGAACTCCTTCAGGAACTCCAGCAGGTCGGCGTACTTGCCCTCGGGCGGACGGTCGTGGTCGCGGAACGGGGCCGGCACCCCGGCCTCCAGCAGCGCATGCGCCGCCGCCACGTTGGCCGAGATCATGCATTCCTCGATCAGCTTGTGCGCGTCGTTGCGCTGGATCATGCCGGCCTGGGTGACCTCGCCCTGCGGCCCCAGCACGAAGCGCACCTCGGAGGTCTCGAAATCGATCGCGCCGCGCTGCGCACGCGCCTTCTCGAACACCTTGAACAACTGGTGCAGGTGGCGCACCTGCTGCATCTGCGGGCCGATGAAGGCCTGCGCGGCGTCGCGGTCGGCATCCGGCACGCCGTCGCCCACCGCGTTCCAGACCTGGGTGTAGGTCAGGCGCGCATGCGAATGCATCACGGCCGGATGGAACGAATACGAGACCACGTTGCCCTTGCGGTCGACCTGCATGTCGCAGGCGAAGCACAGGCGGTCGACCTTCGGCTTCAACGAGCAGATGCCGTTGGAGAGGGTCTCCGGCAGCATCGGCACGACGAAGCCGGGGAAATACACCGAGGTGGCGCGCTTCTGCGCCTCGACATCGAGCGGCGCCCCGGGACGGACGTAGTGCGAGACGTCGGCGATCGCCACGATCAGGCGGAAGCCATCGCGGTTGGGCTCGCAATACACGGCGTCGTCGAAGTCCTTGGCGTCCTCGCCATCGATGGTCACCAGCGGCAGCCGGCGCAGGTCCAGTCGCCCATGCACCTCCTGCGCTTCCACGTCCACCGGCACCGCCGCGGCGGCGTCCAGGACTTCGGTCGGGAACTCGTGCGGGATGTCGTGCCCATGGATCGCGGCCTCGACCGCGATCGAGGCGGTCAGCCTGTCGCCCAGCACCGCGAGCACGCGCCCGATCGGGGGGCGGTGGCTGTCCGGCGGCGCGACGATCTCGCACACCACGAGTTGTCCGTCGCCGGCGTCCAGGCGCGCATCGGAGGGAATCTGCACATTGCGCTGGATGCGGCGATCGTCGGGCACGACGTAGCTGATGCCGGAATCGATCACGAAGCGGCCGATCAGGCGCGTGACGCGGCGTTCGAGCACCTCGACGATCACGCCCTCGCGGCGGCCGCGGCGGTCGACGCCGGTCACGCTGCCCAGCACGCGGTCGCCATGCATGACCTTGCGCATCTCGAAGGGCGGCAGGAACAGATCGTCACCCACGCCGCTTTCCGGGCGCAGGAACCCGAAGCCCTCGGGGTTCGCGATCACCGTGCCCGGCACCAGGTCGGCGCGCGCGGCCGGAACGAAGCCGCCGCGGCGGTTCTTGAGCACCTGGCCATCGCGCAGCATCGCCGCGAGGCGCTTGTCCAGCGCCACCGCCTGCTCGGGATCATCGAGCCCGAGCACCTGTTGCAGGCGCTCGGCATCCAACGGGCCTTCGGCGTCGGACAGCACCGCGAGGATGGCCTCGCGGCTGGGAATCGGGTTCTCGTAACGGCCGGCCTCGCGTGCCGCCTGCGGATCGACGAAACCGCCGCGTCCGCGCGGGCCCGTGGCCTGCGGAACGCGCCCGTCGTCGCTGGAGCGCCGAGCGGGCTTGCGATCTTCTGCAGCGGACCCCGTATCGATGGACGTTCTCGGCTTCATTGCGCGGAGCAGGCCCGGGTCGGGCATCCAGGCCGGCTGCGCGGCGGTGCCTCCCTGCCTGCTTCCGCCGGAGCGGCCCGTGCCGCCTTTCCGCGACGTCCCGCCCTTGCCGGAGGTGTCCTTGCCAACACCTGCTTTCGCAGGTTTCCTGTCGCGGCCGGAGCCGCCCTTGCCCGTGGTTTTCGTCATCCGGCGATTGTACGCGTGCGCCGTGTTCATCCCGTGCGCGCAAACCGTTGACAGACTCTGCGCCGCGCTGCACCATAAGCGCCCACCTGCCCAGGTGGCGGAATTGGTAGACGCACTAGTTTCAGGTACTAGCGGGTAAAACCGTGGAGGTTCGAGTCCTCTCCTGGGCACCAGATACAGCAGGAAACCCGCGCCCCGGCGCGGGTTTTTTGTTGCCCGCACCGCAGCGCGCGTGCCCGGCTCAGCGGCGGGCACGCTCCGCGAAGGGCAGCGTGTTGTGCACGTGGGTCGCCGCGATCGCGGCATGCCCCACCGCGACGGCGATCTGGTTGAGCCCGCTCACCACGTCGCCGATCGCATAGAGTCCTTGGAGGCGTGTCTCCTGGTGGGCATCGACGATGATCTCGCCCTGGTCATCCAGCTCGGCACCAGCCGCCGCGGCAATACCGGCGCAGGTGTCGAAGCCGAGGTAGGCATAGACCGTGTCGAAGGACGTCGGCTCATGCCCCGGGACGGTCCAGGTGCAGCGCCGCCCGTCGAAACCCAGCTGCCCCCCACCGGGGAGCCACTCCACGCCCGCCTCCCGCGACCGGCGGCCCGGTTCGCCGCCGTCCCCGGCATCCAGCGGCAAGGCCGTCACCGAGGGCGAGTAACTGCGCAGGAACAGGGCGTGGCTGCCGATGGCATCGCTGGCGCCGACCACGCCGATGGACTGGTCGCTCGCCTCGTAGGCATCGCAGATCGAGCACAGGCGCAGCGCATGGCAGGCGACCGCCGCCTCGACCCAGGGCTCGTCCGGCAGCCGGTCGCTGACGCCGGTCGCGAGGATCACCCGTCGCGCCTGCCAGCGGCGGTCGCCGGCGCCGACCTCGAAAGCGCCGTCCCGGGGCCGGATCGCATCGACGGTCGCCTCTTCCACGGGCACCTCGACCGCCGCCGCCTGCTCGCGCAGGCGCCGCAACAGTCCGTCGCCCGAGACACCCTGCGGGAAGCCAGGACAGTTGTTGCTTTCGGGGATCCAGCGCGCGCGGCTGTGCCCGGCGTCGAGCACCAGGCAGTCGCGATGGAACCGGCGCAGGTAGCAGGCGGCGGTCAGGCCCGCCGGTCCGCCGCCCACGATGATGGTGTCGATCATCAGTCGGCGCCGGGGCCCGGTGGCGCCTTGCGCTGGGAACCCCCGTCGTGGCGCGGCATCGGGTCCTTCCCGCGCGTGGGCGAGAAGGCATTGCGATCGCCGGTTCCATGCGGATACTCGCGCTGTTCGCGCTCGGGCTTCTGCGGGTCGGATGCGGCGGGATCGGGATGCGGGTCGCGTGCCATGTCGGTCACCGTGCTGGGTGGCAGGGACGTTCGACACTGCGATCGCCCCCCGCAAGGCGGCGTGATCGCAGCCGCGCGGCACCGCTCCGGCGCGGGATTCATCGCCTGATCACCGGCTCCGGTCGTAGCGTTCGGCCATGCCGAGCACCCTGGACCCGCCCGCCACCGCACCCGCACCCGCACCGCCGCCACCGGAGTCCATCGAAGCCGCCGAGGCCGGCCTGCTCTACGTCAGCGACTGCGAACCCGGGATCCGCCGGCTGCGCTGCGGAAAGGGCTTCCGGTATTGCGATCCGGACGGTCGCACCGTGCGCGACCCCGACACCCTGGCGCGCATCCGTGCGCTGGCCATCCCGCCGGCCTATCGCGAGGTCTGGATCTGCGTCTCGTCCCGCGGCCACCTCCAGGCCACCGGACGCGACGCGCGCGGGCGCAAGCAGTACCGCTACCACGCGCGCTGGCGCAACTGTCGCGACACCGGCAAGTTCGAACGCCTGCCGGCCTTTGCCGATGCCCTGCCCCGCCTTCGCCGGCGCCTGCGTGCCGACCTCGCACTGCCGGGCTTCCCCCGCGACAAGGTGCTGGCGCTGGTCGTCGCCACCATGGCCACGACCCTGGTGCGCGTGGGCAACGATGCCTATGCGCGCGAGAACCGATCCTTCGGCCTCACAACCCTGCGCCGCCGCCACGCGCGCTTTCCCGGCGGCGCATTGCGCCTGCAGTTCACCGGCAAGGGCGGCAAGCGGCATGACGTGGAAGTCGGCGACCGCCGCCTGGCGCGCATGCTTCGCGCCATGCACCAGCTTCCGGGACAGCGCCTGTTCCAGTACACCGGCGATGACGGCGAGCTGCACCCGGTGGATTCGAGCATGGTCAATGCCTACCTGCGCGAACGCATGGGCGCTGATTTCACTGCGAAGGACTTCCGCACCTGGGGCGCGACCCTGGCCGCCTTCCGGCTGCTCGCTGGCTCCCCGCCGCCCGATGGCGCCAGCGGCCGCGCACTGGCGCAGATCCAGCAACAGGTCCTGGGAGAAGTCTCGGAGCTTCTCGGCAATACCGTGTCGGTCTGCCGCAAGTCCTACGTCGACCCCTGCGTGTTCGATGGCTGGCAAGACGGCAGCCTGCTGCGCGCGGCATCGCGCGCGCGCGGCGAGCGCCAGTGGGAAGCCGCCGCGCGCCGGTTCCTGGCACGCGCCCATCGCCGCCAGCGGGCACCGGTCACGCGGCGCCAACGCCTGCGGAGCTAAGAACTGCGCATCGTCCACGAGCGAGAAGTCCGCATGAACCGTGACCGCAAAGACACACCCCACGACGACGCGAAGGCGCGTCCCCCCGAGTCCCCCGGCGAGCGTCGCGAACGCCAGGACCACGCCGACGAGAACCAGGACGAGGCGCTGGAGGAGACCTTCCCGGCCAGCGACCCGGTATCGCCCTTCGTCCCGGCCAAGGCACCCGACTGAGCGTGGCCAGCAGTTCCACCCCTGCGCTGCTGGTGATCGACATGATCGGCATGCTCGATTTCCCTGGAGCCGCTCGTCTGGCGCCGTCGGCGCTCAGGGCCGCGCGCGGCATCCGGACGCTGCGCGGCCGCTTCCACGAGCGGGGCTGGCCGGTCATCTATGTCAACGACAATTTCGCGCGCTGGCAGTCGGACTTCCGCGAGCTGGTCGCGATGGCCTCGGCCACCCCGGGCGCGGCACAGAAGATCGCCGGGCTCCTCGAGCCGACGCCCGAGGACTACTTCGTGCTGAAGCCGAAACACTCGGCATTCCTCGAAACCGCGCTGCCCATCCTCCTGGCCAAGCTCGGGGTGCGCAGGCTGCTCCTGACCGGCATGGCACTGGAGGCCTGCGTGATGGCGACGGCCATCGATGGCAACGCGCGGGAGTTCGAGGTCGGCGTGGTACGCGAGGGCGTGGCCGGCCAGCCCCCGCTGCGCGCGGCGGCCTTCAAGGTGCTGTCGGGCTCCGGGGCGGCGGCAGTCGTGCCCATGGATGGCGCGATCGCCTGGTGCGCACGCCCGGCGGGCTGAGCTCTCCACCCGCGCACGCTGGTCCGCAGGGCCAACGCCGGTTACGCTCGCGACGGGGAAACAGGGGAGCGCGCCATGCGCAGGTTGATCGTTCGGCTGGCGGCTTTCGCCCTGGCGGCATTGTGCTTGGGCTCGGCCGTGGGTGCCGACAAGAACCGGCCAACGGTGCCGCCCGACCTGCGCAGGGCGATGGCGGCGGCGCAGGCGCTGGCCGGCCACCTGGACGATCCGGCCATCGCTGCGGTCGCGCTGGAAGCAGTTGCATCGCACCCGGATTTCGCACGACTCGGCGACGGCGAGCGCGCGGCCTGGCTGCTGCGCGCGGCGCAACTGGCGGTGGACGGTGGTGATATGGACCGGGCACTGCCACTGGCGCGTGCCTCGGTCGCGGCCGCCGCGGATGTCGACGCCCTCTACCTGCTGGCGCAACTGGCCGCGAACGCGGGTGCCCACGACGAGGCAGCCGGTGCGTTGGTCCGCTTCCTCGATGGCTGGCCCGAATATGCGGACCAGTTGCCGCACGGACTGCTCAATCCCCTGATCCACCACCTGGGCCTGGGTGCCGGCGCCGGCGCACTGCTGTCCGCGCTGCACGCCGCGGCCTGGAGTCCCGACGGCGTGCCCGCCGACCATGCCTGGGCGCGGCTGGCCCTGGTGCGACACGCCAATGGCGACCTCGCTGGCGCACGCGACGCGGCCGCTTCGATCCGTGCACCCGGCATCATCTCCTGGATGCGCAGCGACCGCCGCTTCGACGCGCTGGTCGAGCCTGCCGACCGGCGCATGGACCCGGTCCGGGCCGCCAGCGCCTGGGTCGACCACCTGGAGACCCTGGTTGCGCAATCACCAGGCTCGCTGCCACTGCGGAGCGAGCTGGGCTCCGCCCTGCTGGTCGCCGGTCGCCCGGGCAAGGCGCTGGCACTTGCCGATGCCGCACTGGCCACGCCCGGGCTGTTCGACGATATCGGCGAACTCCACTGGATGCTCAATCTCCGCGCGGTGGCGCTGCGTCGCCTTGGCCGCAGCGAGGACGCGCTGGCTGCGCTCACCGCCGGCGCGGCCATGGACGAGTCCGGGCAGCCGAATGTCAGCCAGACCCTCAACCTGGGCACCCTCCTCGTCGACATGCAGCGGCCGGAAGACGCGCTGGCCGCGGTCGCACGGGTCGGCGGGATGAGTGGCTATGGCGCGGCAGTGCAGGCCACGGTGCGCATGCGTTCGCACCTGCAACTCGGACAACCCGAGGACGCCGCGGTGTGGTTCGACCGCATCCAGGCGGAGCGCGACGGATCGGTGCTCCTGCTCGAGGCGCTGCTCTGGAGCGCGCGGCCGGATGACGCCGCGGCGCACATCATGGCCATGCTGGACGACCCCGACCGCCGCGCGGAGGCGCTCGAGTGGTGCCAGGACCACCTCGGCTCGGTACCCCTCGCGGGGCGCCTGCCGCTGGTCGATGCACGCCGCGCGCTGCTGGCACGCACCGACGTGCGTTCGGCGGTCGAGGCCGTGGGCCGGTGCGGTCGCAGCGGCATCCACGCGACCGTCGGCATCGACTGACCACGCACGCGGGAGTCGGCACCCGGGTGGCCCGGTAGAATGCCCGGCTCCCAGGCCAACGCAGTCCCGATGAACGATTCCGTCCGCACCGTCTTCCACGGCTTCGAGCAGATCCCGCTGCGCGAGTACGCCGAGCGCGCCTACCTCGACTACTCGATGTACGTGGTGCTCGACCGCGCCCTGCCCTTCATCGGCGACGGGCTGAAGCCGGTGCAGCGCCGGATCATCTACGCCATGAGCGAGCTCGGCCTCAACGCCACGGCCAAGCCCAAGAAGTCCGCGCGCACCGTGGGCGACGTGATCGGCAAGTTCCACCCGCACGGCGACAGCGCCTGCTACGAGGCACTGGTGCTGATGGCGCAGCCCTTCAGCTACCGCTACCCGCTGATCGAGGGCCAGGGCAACTTCGGTTCCCCGGACGACCCGAAGTCGTTCGCGGCCATGCGCTACACCGAGTCGAAGCTGACGCCGATCGCCGAGGTGCTGCTGGGCGAACTCGCCCATGGCACGGTGGACTGGACACCGAACTTCGACGGCACGCTGGAGGAGCCCACCTGGCTGCCGGCGCGCCTTCCCCACCTGCTGCTGAACGGCACCACCGGCATCGCGGTCGGCATGGCCACCGACGTGCCGCCGCACAACCTCAACGAGATCGTGAGCGCCTGCGTGCGCCTGCTGGACGACCCGGACGCCACGGTGGCCGACCTCTGCGAGCACGTGCGCGGCCCGGACTACCCGACGACCGCCGAGATCATCACGCCGGCCGCCGACCTGCGCGCGATCTACGAGACCGGCCATGGCAGCGTGCGTGCGCGCGCGACGTTCCAGAAGGAAGGCCAGAACATCGTCGTCACCGCACTGCCCTACCAGGTGAGCCCGGGCAAGGTGATCGAGCAGATCGCCGCGCAGATGCGCGCGAAGAAGCTGCCGTGGCTCGAGGACATCCGCGACGAGTCCGACCATGCCAACCCGGTGCGCGTGGTGCTGGTGCCGCGGTCCAACCGCGTCGACGCCGAGCAGCTGATGGGACACCTGTTCGCCACCACGGACCTCGAGCGCAGCTATCGGGTCAACCTCAACATCATCGGGCTGGACGGCCGGCCCCAGGTCAAGAACCTGCGCAGCCTGCTGCTCGAATGGCTGGGCTTCCGCGCCGACACGGTCACCCGCCGCCTCCAGCACCGCCTGGACAAGGTCGAACGTCGCCTGCACCTGCTGGAAGGCCTGTTGGTGGCCTTCCTCAACCTGGACGAAGTGATCCGCATCATCCGCAGCGAGGACGAGCCGCGGCCCGTGCTGCAGGCACGCTTCCAGCTCAGCGACGACCAGGTCGACTACATTCTCGAGACCCGCCTGCGCCAGCTGGCGCGGCTGGAAGAGATGAAGATCCGCGGCGAGCAGGACGAGCTGGCCGCCGAGCGCGAGCGCCTGGTGGCGACGCTTGGCAGCAAGGCGAAGCTGCGCAAGCTGATCAAGGACGAACTGCTCGCGGATGCGAAGAAGTTCGGCGACGCGCGCCGCTCGCCGCTGGTCGCCCGCGGCGCCGCCCAGGCCCTGGCAGAAACCGACCTGGTGGCCAGCGAACCGGTCACCATCGTGCTGAGCCAGAAGGGTTGGGTGCGCGCCGCCAAGGGCCATGACGTGGACGCCTCCGGCATGTCCTACCGCGAAGGCGACGCCCTGCTCGGCGCGGTGCGCGGCCGCAGCACCCAGCAAGTGGCTTTCCTGGATTCCACCGGGCGCGCCTATTCGACGCTGGCGCACGGGTTGCCTTCCGCGCGCGGCAATGGCGAGCCGCTCACCGGGCGCTTCTCGCCCGCGGCCGGCGCAAGCTTCGTCGCCATGGCCACGGGCGAAGCCGAGACGCGCTTCACCCTGGCATCGACCGCGGGCTACGGCTTCGTCACCCGGTTCGAGAACCTCACCAGCCGCCAGAAGTCCGGCAAGTCGATGCTGAGCCTGCCCGAGGGCGCGCGCGTGCTGCAGCCGGCACCGGTGGCCAGCACGACGTCCGACCGCATCGTGGCCGTCACCAGCGCCGGCCACCTGCTGGCCTTCCCGGTCACGGAGCTGCCCGAACTGGATCGCGGCAAGGGCAACAAGATCATCGAGATCCCGAAGGCCAAGCGCGGCACCGAACGCGTGGTCTCGGTGGTCGCTGTTCCGGAGGGCGGCAGCGTGCTGGTGCACTCCGGCGCGCGCACGATGACGCTGTCCTGGCGCGATCTGGAGGGCTACCTGGGCGCCCGCGGCAGCCGCGGCGGGCTGCTTCCGCGCGGCTGGCAGAAAGTCGAGGCGCTGTCGGTCGAATAAGGCCGCATGATGGCGGCTCCCTTGGGGAGGGGTGTGCCGATGGTTCGCTGGGTCGTCCGTGTCATCGCCGCGCTTGCGGCCTGCGCGCTGCTGCTGGTGCTGCTGGCGTGGTGGGCGTTGCGCGGCAGCCTGCCGCGACTCGATGGCGATGTGGCGCTGGACGGCCTGCGCGCGCAGGTGGCCGTCTCGCGCGATGCGCTGGGCGTGGTGACGGTGGACGCCGCCGACGGCCACGATGCCGCGCGGGCGCTGGGTTACGTGCACGCGCAGGAACGCTTCTTCGAGATGGACCTGATGCGGCGATCGCCGGCGGGCGAGCTCTCGGCCCTGGTCGGCGCGGCCGCGCTGGAACTTGATCGCCGGCACCGCGTGCACCGCATGCGGGCCCGTGCGCGGGCCGCCATCGCCGCGGCGCCCGAGGCCGAGCGCGCGCTGTTGCAGGCCTATTCCGATGGCGTCAATGCCGGCCGCGAAGCCCTGCACAGCCGACCCTGGCCCTACCTCCTCCTGCGCAGCACGCCCGAGCCCTGGCGCCCCGAAGATTCGGTGCTGGTGGGCCATGCGATGTATTTCGACCTGCAGGACGCCACCAACGCGCGCGAGCTGGCGCTATGGAAGGCACGGCCGCACCTGCCCGATGCGCTGTACGCGCTGGTGGCACATGCCGGCTCGGACTGGGACTCGCCGCTGGTGGGCGCGTCCGTCGGCGACGCGGTCCTGCCAGGGGCGGACGCGCTCGACCTGCGCGCCCTGCCGGCACCGTCGACGGGCGACGCGCCCGGCACGCCGGAGCCGGACCCGGTGGCGGTGGGGAGCAACAACTTCGCCGTGGCCGGCACGCTCACCGCGCATGGCGCTGCCCTGGTCGCGGACGACATGCACCTGGGGCTGCGCGCGCCGGGCATCTGGTTCCGCGCACGCCTGCGCCATGTCGACGCGCGCGCGCCAGGCGGGCGCGTCGACGTGTCCGGGTTCACCCTGCCCGGGCTGCCCGCCGTGATCGTGGGAAGCAACGGACATGTCGCCTGGGGCTTCACCAACAGCTACGGCGACTACCTCGACTGGGCGATCGAGACGCCGTGCGGTGCTGGCGGGCGCGCGGGTGCCGCCCGCGCGCCCGCTCCAGCTGCCTGCGCCACGCTGTCGCGCCACCGCGAGCGCATCGCGGTGGCCCGCGGCCAGTCGGAGACCCTCGACGTGGACGAGACGGCGTGGGGCCCGGTGCTGCACCGCCTGCCGGACGGGCGGGTCCTCACCCTGCGCTGGACAGCGCACCTGCCGGGCGCGATCAACCTCGGCCTGGCCGACATGGCGCGCATGCCCGACCTCGAGCGTGCGCTGGTGCTGGCACGCGACATCGCGCTCCCCAACCAGAACCTGGTCATCGGTGACCGCAATGGCCGCATCGCCTGGCGCCTGCTGGGGCCGGTCCCACAACGCGGCGAGGGATGCGACGGCTCCGCGCCCATCGACCTGGCCGCCACCGGCTGCGCGCCCTGGGGCATGAGCACGCGCATCGGCCCGACGGTGGCCTCGCCCACGGTGGACCGCATCTGGACGGCGAATGCGCGCGTCGTCGACGGTCCGGCGCTGGCGGTGATCGGCGATGGCGGCTATGTGCTCGGCGCGCGCGGCGTGCAGATCCGTGATGCGCTGCAGGCAGCCGACCGTTTCAGCGAGCGCGACCTCCTGGCCATCCAGCTCGATGATCGCGCGCTGTTCCTCGAACGCTGGCACCGGCTGATGCTGGAGCGTGCCCGGGCCCAGGACTCGCCGGCACTGCAGGCGCTGGCCGCGGCTTCGGCGGACTGGGATGGCCATGCTTCGGTCGACTCCACCGGCTACCGGCTGGTGCGCGCCTGGCGCAATGCGGTGCACGAGCGCATCGCCCGCGGCCTGCTCGCCCCCGCCGAGGCGGCCCTCGGTGACGACTTCGAGGCCCCGGCACTGACGCAGCTTGAAGGGGTGGCCTGGCCGATGGTCACGCAGCGCCCGCCGCACCTCCTGCCGCGCCCGCATGCGGACTGGGCGGCGCTGTTCGAGGATGCCGCGGCCGCCGTCCGGGACAGTCTCACACGCGGTCCGCTGGCCGGACGCAACTGGGGCGAGGCCAACACCGCGCGCATCTGCCACCCGCTGGCCGACGCGCTTCCGGGCCCGTTGCGCAACCGCCTGTGCATGCCGGCCGAACCGCTGCCGGGCGACAGCCACATGCCGCGCGTGCAGGCGCCAGCGATGGGGGCCTCGCAGCGCATGGTGGTCGCGCCGGGGCGCGAAGCCGAGGGCATCATCCACCAGCCCGGCGGCCAGAGCGGGCATCCTCTGTCGCCGTTCTGGGGCGCAGGCCATGAGGACTGGGTGCAGGGACGGCCTTCGCCCTTCCTGCCGGGCGGGCAGGCGCATCGGCTCGTGTTGCGTCCGGACTGAAGCGGCGTCCGGATGGGCGCGCTGCGTCAGTCCGGCAGCAGTCGTTCCAGCAATGCCAGGTACAGGCCCGGGAGCGCCTCCAGATCCGTCACCGACACATGCTCGTCGACCTGGTGGATGCTGGCGTTCACCGGCCCGATCTCGATGCACTGGGCGCCGAGCGGCGCGATGAAGCGCGCGTCGGAGGTGCCGCCGCCCGTGCTTTCCTCGGGCGCTGCACCGGCCACCGCTGCCAGCACCTCGCGTGCCGCGGCGCGCAGCGGACCTTCGGGAGTGAAGAAGGGCTCGCCGCTGCGATGCCAGCGAAGCGAGAAATCCAGGCCATGCCGGCGGAGCATCGCCCCGACCTCGGCCTCCAGCCGCGGCGCGTCCCAGTGCGGGTTGTAGCGCAGGTTGAAATCCACCCGCAGCTCGCCGGGGATGACATTGCCCGCGCCGGTGCCGGCGGCGATGTTGCTGATCTGCAGGCTGGTGGGCGGAAAGGTCTCGTAGCCCCCGTCCCAGCGTCGGCCGGTGAGCTCGGCCAGCGCCGCCACGGCCTCGTGTACCGGGTTGCGGGCCTTCTCCGGATAGGCGACATGGCCCTGCACCCCGCGCACCACCAGGGCCCCGGTCAGCGAGCCGCGCCGCCCCACGCGCAGCAGGTCGCCCAGGCGCTCGCTCGAAGACGGCTCGCCGGTGATGCACCAGTCGATGCGCTGGCCCCGCTGCCGGAAGTCCTCTGCCACCCGGCGCACGCCGTCGATCGCATCGCCCTCCTCGTCCGAGGTCAGGAGCAGCGCCACCGTACCGGGATGATCCGGATGCTTGGCCACGTAACGCTCGAGCGCGACGACGAACGCGGCGACGCTGCCCTTCATGTCGGCGGCGCCACGGCCGTACAGCAGGCCTTCGCGGACGTCCGGGACGAAGGGGTCGCTGGCCCAGGCGTCGCGCGGCCCCGGAGGCACCACGTCGGTATGGCCCAGCAGCACCAGCACCGGCCCGCCACGGCCATGCGTGGCCCAGAGGTTGTCGACCGCGCCATGGCGCAGCGACTCGCAGGCGAAACCGGCCCGCTCCAGGCGCGCGGCGACCAGGGCCTGGCAACCGGCATCGTCCGGCGTCACCGACGGCCGCGCGATCAGCTCGCAGGCGAGCGCGAGCACATCGCTCATCCCTCCAGCCCGAAGCGCTTCTTGAAGCCGTTGTCGGTGAAGCCCTGGCTGATGCGGCCGTCGGCGGTCACCACCACCGGGCGCCGGATCAGCTGCGGGTACTCGCGCAGCAGCAGCTTCCACTCGGCCTCGGAACCGGCGGCCTTGCGATGCGCCGGCAGTTCCCGCCAGGTGGTGGACGAGCGGTTGACCATCGCCTCGAACCCGCCGAGCTGCGCCGCCCACTCCACCAGCGTCTCCGGCGACGGCTTGTCGTCGCGGTAGTCGACGAACTCGTGGTCGACGCCGAAGCGGTCGAGCCACTTCCGCGCCTTCCTGCAGGTATCGCAGTTCTTGAGGCCGTACACCGTGGCCGCCGGCATCGCATCCGTCCCGCTCACAGCGCATGCCCCCGGAGGAGTTCGTTGACCGAGGTCTTGGCGCGCGTCTTCGCATCCACCTGCTTGACGATCACCGCGCAGTACAGCGAATGCGTGCCATCGGCGGCCGGCAGCGAACCCGCCACCACCACGCTACCCGGGGGCACCACGCCATAGCTGGTCTCGCCGGTCATGCGGTTGTAGATGCGTGTCGACTGGCCCAGGAACACGCCCATGCCGATCACGCTGTGGTGGCCGACGATGACGCCCTCGACGACTTCCGAGCGCGCCCCGATGAAGACATGGTCCTCGATGATCGTCGGCGCCGCCTGCAGGGGCTCGAGCACGCCACCGATGCCTGCACCGCCGGAAATATGGCAGTGCTTGCCGACCTGGGCGCACGAGCCGACCGTTGCCCAGGTGTCGACCATGGTGCCCGCACCGATCCAGGCACCGATGTTCACGAACGAAGGCATCAGGACCACGTCGCGCCCGACGTGCGCGCCACGGCGCGCGATGGCGCCGGGCAGCACGCGCGCGCCGACCTTGCGGAAGGCGGCCTCGTCGAAGTCCTCGAAGCGCATCGGGATCTTGTCCCAGTACGGCGCCGGGTACTGTTCGCCCAGTTCCATCTCCTGCACGCGGAAGTAGAGCAGCACGGCCTTCTTCAGCCACTCGTTGACGTGCCAGCCGCCATTGCCGTCAGGCTCGGCCACGCGCAGGCGGCCCGCCTCCAGCCCTTCGATGGCGCGATCCACCAGCACTCGCGTCGAGCCTTCGATCTCCTCGGGCGTCAGCGTCGAGCGCCGTTCCCAGGCGCTGTCGATCATGAAGGCCAGCTCTCGGTCGGCGTCGTTCACCTGTGGAGTGGCGGGGACGCGTGCGGGAGCCGGGCCCTGCTTCGCCACAGGGGCAGCGGCCGCGGTCTCCGCCGCGGGATTCGCCGGAGCGGACGCGCGGCCCACCCCGCCCGCGGTGGCCCCGGCCGCGGCCTTGCCTGCGGCAACCTTCCCCGCGGGAACCTTGCGGGCGACCACCTTCTTCACCGCGGCCTTCTTCACCGCGGCCTTCTTCGAGGCCACCTTCTTCGAAGCCGCCTTCTCCGCCGCGCCCTTCTTCGCGACCTTGCGACCTGCGCTCTTCTTCACCGCCGCCTTCCCGGCCGGGGCCTTCTTCGCACTGCTCATGTCCTTCCTTCTCCATCGATCCTCGCCAGCAGGGCCTCGCGCAGGCGCGCGCTTGCCTCGTCGTCGAGGGGTTGCCTGTCTTTCCCGGTGACCCGGAACACATCCTCGGCCCGGGCACCGAAGGTCGCGATACGCGCGTCGTGCACGCGTAGGCCTTCGCTGCGCAGCACGTGCGCCACATCGGCCAGCAGTCCGGGGCGATCGGTGCAGACCAGGCTCAGCACCGTCGCCGTGCCATCGTTGCTGGTGGCGAACTGCACCTGCGGGGCGATGCGGAAATGGCGCAGGTGCCGCGGCTGGGTGCGCTGCGCCGGACGCACGCGGTCGAGCGGCCCGGCCAGCACCGCGGCCAGCTTGCGCGACACGACCTGCGGGTCGGCGTCGGCGCGGGCGTCCTCGGGCAGCACCTGGAAGCTGTCGAACACCGTGCCGCCTGGGCCGTCGAGCGCACGCGCCTGCTGGATGGCCAGGCCCAGTCGGTCGAGCGTGACCACGATGGCGGCGAACAGCCCGTCGCGGTCGGCACCGTGCACGAAGACGTCCATGGCCGGGCTGCCCGCGGCGACCAGCCGCACCTTGACCGCCGCGCGCGCGGGGTCGTCACCGGTGGCTTCGTGCAGGGCGCGCGCCTGCCATGCGATCTGCTCGGCGGGCGCGCGCAGGAAGCTGTGGCCGGGAAAGCGATCGAGCACGGCCGCCGCCGTGCCGGCGTCGATCCCCGCATCCTGGAGCAGGCGCGCTGCTTCGGCGCGGGTGGCGGCGATGCGCTCGGTCGCGGCCAGCGGATGTTCGAGTCCGCGCCGCAGCGCCAGCCGGGTGGCGTCGCGCAGGTCTGCAAGCAGCCGGTCCTTCCAGGCGTTCCAGAGCCTGGGCGAGGTGCCGGCGATGTCGGCGCAGGTCAGGAGGTAGAGATAGTCCAGGCGCTCGCGGTCGGCGACCTCGCTGGCGAAACGGTGGATCACCAGCGGGTCGGCGATGTCCTGCTTCTGGGCGGTCACCGACATCAGCAGGTGGCGCAGCACCAGCCATTCCACCAGGGCGGTGTCGGCCTCGCCGAGGCCGTGGGCCTCGCAGAACGCGCGCGCGTCGACCGCGCCGAGCTCGGAATGGTCGCCGCCGCGGCCCTTGGCGATGTCATGGAACAGGCCCGCCAGCAGCAGCAGCTCGGGCTTGCGCAGTCCGGGCCACACGGCGTGCGCGAGCGAGAAGCGCTCGTCGGCGCCGCTGGCGAACGACGCCAGGTTGCGCAGCACGGCCAGCGTGTGCTGGTCGACGGTATAGACATGGAACAGGTCGAACTGCATCCGCCCGGACACCTGCGCGAACGCCGGGATCCAGCGCCCCAGCACGCCCAGCCGCGCCATGCGCTCGAGCGTGCGCACCGGCGACGGTCCGCGCAGCAGCGCCAGGAAGGCCTCGCGCTGCGCGGGATCGGCGGCGGTGTACGGCGGCAGCCCGTCGAGCGCCTCGGCCAGCGCACGCGCGGTATGAGTGTGCAGGCCGCGCAGCTCGCCCAGCCGTGCCCAGGCGGCGAAGAGCTCGAAGACCTCGCCGATGTCGCCATGCGGCCAGCCGTGGTCACGCGCGGCGAGATAGCCGCGGCGGAGCTCGAAGCGCGCGTCCACCGGTTCGGGCTCGGCGGCGCCATCGAAATGCTCCTCGAAACGCTGGTGCAGGCGGTCGCCGATGCGGCGCACCACCGCGGCGCTGCGGTAGAAGCCCTGCATCATCTGCTCGACGCCGAGGTTGCGCGCGTCGTCGGCAAAGCCGAGGCGCTCGGCCAGGGCCTTCTGGTGGTCGAAGCGCAGGCGTTCCTCCGGCCGTCCGGCCACCAGGTGCAGGCCGTAGCGCAGCCGCGACAGGGCCCGGCGCTCGCGGTCCAGCGCCGCCGATTCGTCGGCGCCGACATGGCCCAGCGCCACCAGCGGCTCGAGCTCGTGCGTACCGAAGGCGCGCCGCGCCATCCACTCGAGCGTCTGCAGGTCGCGCAGGCCCCCGGGCCCTTCCTTCAGGTTCGGCTCCAGGTTGTCCGAGGTGTCGCCGAAGCGGGCATGCCGCGCTTCCTGCTCGGCGGCCTTGGCGACGAAGAAATCGCGCGCGGGCCAGGCCCGGTCGGGTGCGATGGCACGCGCCAGTGCCGCGCGCGCGGCAGCATCGGCCACGACCGGGCGGGCCTCGATCAGCGCGGTCATCACGCTGATGTCGGCCGCGGCGGCGGTGCATTGCGCCGGCGTGCGCACGGCGTGGCTGGCCGACAGGCCCGCATCCCATAGCAGCGCGAACAGGCGCGCCAGTGCGGCACCGGCGCTTGTGTCCGGCTCGCGGCCGGCCAGCACCAGCAGGTCGAGGTCGGAATGCGGAAACAGGCTGCCGCGGCCGTAGCCGCCCACGGCGAACAGGGCCAGGCCGGCATCGGCAGGCACGCAGCGCG
>DATBUS010000086.1:0-12672 GCA_036515815.1 Luteimonas sp. | reverse complement strand
AGCCGGCGCCCGCGCTGCCGGTGGCCGCCCGGCACGATGCGGCCGCGGCGCCGCTGAAGGAATTCCTGGCCAGCTACCCGGGCCGCGTGCTGGTCTCGGCCGATACCGCGGGGCGCCGCGAGGCCTTGCTGGAGGTGCTGGACGCCGCGTCCCTGCGCCCGCAGGTGCTGCCCGACTTCCGCGGCTTCGCAGCCGGCGATGCCCGGTTCGCGATCTCGGTCGCGCCGCTGGAGGACGGCTTCGCGCTCGATCCCGGTCTCGCCGACGCCGGGCCGATCGCGGTGCTCACCGAGCGCCAGCTCTTCCCGGAGCGGGCGGCCGCACCGCGCCGGCGCAAGCGCGTCGGCCGCGAGCCGGAAGCGATCATCCGCGACCTGGGCGAGCTGTCGGATGGCTCGCCGATCGTGCACGAGGACCACGGCGTCGGCCGCTATCGGGGTCTGGTAACGCTGGAAGCCGGCGGCATGCCGTCGGAGTACGTCGAAATCGAGTACGCCAAGGGCGACCGGCTGTACGTGCCGGTGGCGCAGTTGCACCTGATCAGCCGCTACTCCGGCGCGTCGCCGGAGACCGCGCCACTGCATTCGCTGGGCGGCGAGCAGTGGACCAAGGCCAAGCGCAAGGCTGCGGAGAAGGTCCGCGACGTCGCCGCGGAACTCCTCGAGATCCAGGCCAAGCGCCAGGCACGCGCCGGCCTGGCCATCGATGTCGACCGCGGCATGTACGAGCCCTTCGCCGCCACCTTCCCGTTCGAGGAAACGCCCGACCAGCATTCGGCCATCGAGGCCGTGCTGCGCGACCTGCAGTCCTCGCAACCGATGGACCGCGTGGTCTGCGGCGACGTGGGCTTCGGCAAGACCGAAGTGGCGGTGCGGGCGGCCTTTGCCACCGCGGCCGCGGGCAAGCAGGTCGCGGTGCTGGTGCCGACGACGCTCCTGGCCGAACAGCACTACGCGAACTTCCGCGACCGCTTCGCCGACTGGCCGATCCGGGTCGAGGTGCTGTCGCGCTTCAAGAGCACCAAGGAAATCAAGGCCGAGCTGGAGAAGGTGGCCGAGGGCACGATCGACGTCATCGTCGGCACCCACCGGCTGCTGCAGAAGGACGTGCGTTTCAAGGACCTCGGCCTGGTGATCGTGGACGAGGAGCAGCGATTCGGCGTGCGCCAGAAGGAAGCGCTGAAGGCGCTGCGTGCGAACGTGCACCTGCTGACCCTCACCGCCACGCCCATCCCGCGCACGCTCAACATGGCCATGGCCGGGCTGCGCGACCTGTCGATCATCGCCACGCCGCCGGCCAACCGGCTCGCGGTGCAGACCTTCGTGGTGCCCTGGGACGACGCGCAGCTGCGCGAGGCCTTCGACCGCGAGCTGGCGCGCGGCGGACAGCTGTTCTTCCTGCACAACGACGTCGAATCCATCGGGCGCATGCACCGGCAACTGCAGGAGCTGGTGCCCGAGGCCCGCATCGGCGTGGCCCACGGCCAGATGCCCGAGCGCGAGCTGGAACGGGTGATGCTCGACTTCCAGAAGCAGCGCTTCAACGTGCTGCTGGCCTCGACCATCATCGAGTCCGGCATCGACATCCCCAATGCCAACACGATCATCATCAACCGCGCCGACAAGTTCGGCCTGGCGCAGCTGCACCAGCTGCGTGGCCGCGTCGGCCGCTCGCACCATCGCGCCTATGCCTACCTGGTGATCCCGGACAAGCGTTCGATCACCGCGGATGCCAGGAAGCGCCTGGACGCGATCGCATCAATGGACGAACTGGGCGCGGGTTTCACCCTGGCAACCCACGACCTCGAGATCCGCGGGGCCGGCGAGCTGCTGGGCGAGGACCAGAGCGGCCAGATGGCCGAGGTCGGCTTCAGCCTGTACACCGAACTGCTGGAACGCGCGGTGCGCTCGATCAAGCGCGGCGAACTGCCGGACGTGGACGGCACCGCCGCGCGCGGCGCCGAGGTGGAGATGCATGCGCCGGCGCTGATCCCCGAGGACTACCTGCCCGACGTGCACACGCGCCTGACGCTGTACAAGCGCATCAGCTCGGCGCGCGACGCGGCCGCACTGCGCGAGCTGCAGGTCGAGATGATCGACCGCTTCGGGCTCCTGCCCGATCCGGCGAAGCTGCTGTTCGCCACTGCGGAGCTGAAGCTCGAGGCGACCGGACTGGGCATCGCCAAGATCGACATCGGCGCGAGCGGTGGCCGGGTCAAGTTCGTGGAAAAGCCGCTGGTCGACCCGATGGCGATCATCCGCCTCGTGCAGGGCCAGCCGAAGCAGTACCGCATGGACGGACCCGACACGCTGCGCCTGACGCTGGAGCTGCCGACCGCCGCCGAGCGCGTGCAGGCCGCGCGCGGGCTGGTGGCGCTGCTTGCGCCGTCCGGCCGCTGAGGGCGCCCCCCCGATATCCGCTTCCCCCCAACAACAAGGACTGCAATGAACAGGAAGACCCTCCTTGCCGCCGTGATCGCCGCATCGGCGTCGGCCTTCGTCCCCGCCTTCGCCCAGGACGGGCGCGGTGGCTATATCCGCGCCGAAGTCGGCCAGAGCGATATCGACCTCGAGTACGCCGGCGTTTCGGCGAGCGAGGACGACACCTCCTTCGTCTTCTCCGGCGGCTACCGCTTCAACCGCAACTTCGCCATCGAAGGCCACGTCGGCAACCTCTACACCGAGTACCTGGGTGATGACCTCGACCTGGACCTGGTCAGCATCGGCGTGGGCGTGGCCGCGAAGCACAACTTCGGCCCCGACGGCACCGGCTTCTTCATCGGTGGCCGCGCCGGCATCGCCCGCATCACCGCGCAGCTGCGCGAGGACGACTGGGACGTGGTCGACGACGAGCACTCGCACAAGCCGTACTTCGGCGCCAGCGTCGGCTATGACTTCAACGACCGCTTCGGACTGTCGCTGAACTGGGACCGCCGCCAGGCGGACTTCGATGGCATCGACCTCGACGTCGACACGCTCGCCATCGGCGGCGAACTGCGCTTCTGACCGCCAGGTGCGGGGCCGCGCGCCCCGCACCTACTCCTGCGAGCGCTTGACCGGCGTGGCCGCGCCCGCGGCCGCGTCGGCGATCCGCCAGAGGTAGCGCGCGGCCTGTGTCCGGAACGGGCCCCAGGCCGCCCCGCGCGCCGCAAGCTCGCGCGGCGTGGGCATGGTTCCCACACGGTCCAGCAACTGCGCGCCCTTGCGGATGCCCAGGTCGTCGACCGGCAGCACGTCCGCGCGGCCCAGGCGGAACATCAGCATCATTTCCACCGTCCAGCGGCCGATGCCGCGGATCGGAACGAGCGCGGCGACGATCGCGTCCTCGTCCATGTACGACATGCGCCGCAGGTCCGGGATTTCGCCGGCCGCCTCGCGGCGCGACAGGTCGCGCAGGGCCAGCGCCTTGTTGCCCGACACCCCGCAGGCGCGCAGCGCCTGGTCGTCGATGCGCGCGAGCGTGTCGGCATGCAGCCGGCTGCTGCCAATGGCCGCCTCGACGCGGCCCACGATGGTGGACGCCGCCTTGCCGCTCAGTTGCTGGAACAGGATCGCGCGCGCCAGCGCGTCGGCAGGGTCGAAGGCGCGACGCCAGCGCGGATCCGCCTCCAGCGGCCCCAAGCGGCGGATCCAGGTCGCCAGCCGGCGATCGCGCCTGGACAGCCAGGCGTCGGCTTCGGCGGTGTCGTAGCCGCGGCGGTAGCGGGCCATCGGTTCAGCGCCTCGCGGCCGCGAGCGCGTGGACCAGCCAGCCGAGCATCAGCAGGCCTCCGCCCAGCGGAGCCAGCCGGGTCGGCAGGCCGAAGAAATGCGCGCCCGCGAGCGAGCCCGCAAACAGCAGCACGCCCAGCAGGAGGCACGCCATCGCCAACAGGCCAAGGCGGCGGGACATCCGCGGCGCAAGCGCGGCCAGGGCCAGCCCGTGGCCGAAGGCGAAGGCCGCGGCCAGGCCCAGGCGCATGCCTGCATTCGGCCCCGCCGCATGCGAGGCGTACGCGGCCAGGCCCACGGCCAGTGCCGCCAGGACGGCGCCCGCCGCCGCGAGCACGCGTGCGGCGCGGGCAATGGCGGCCGGCGGTGCTCCAGTCGCTGCGGTCATACCGATGCGTCCTCCCGGAACGCGGAACGCCGCATCAGGGATGCGGCGTTCCGAGGGTACTGCAGGCGAAGGCGCGGATCAGCCCTTCAGGTTCCAGAACACCTTGAACTGGCCTTCCGCGGTGAACGCCGCATCGATACCGTTGACGTAGTACTCGTACGGGCGACCGATGGCCTCTTCGCCCTGGGTCAGGGCCCAGGCGCGGGTCGCGTTGCGCGCGACGTCCAGCTCGGCCATGTAACCGGCGTAGTCGGCGCGCGCGACGCGGGTCGGCTCGCTGCGCACGAAGGTCACCGGGCCCAGCAGCTTGATGCCCTCGGCGTCCAGCGCCTCGGATTCGGTCACCACGAAGGCCGGGGTGGCGGCCTCGCCGGCACCCTCCTCGCCCTCCGCCGCCGCGTCTGCGGTGGCGTCGGGAGCCGCCTCGCCGGTCCCCTTGCGGCGCACGGCCTGGACGACGTCGAAGGTGTAGGTGTCGCGCGCGAACTCGGTGGTCACGATGCGCAGCGGGCCGATCGGCTCGAGGCCGTTCTCGTCCATGGTGCGCTTGATCCACTCGGCGTTGTCCTTCATCGCCTTCTTGACGACTTCGTTGTTGCGCTCGATGGCGCCCGCGTTGACCACCAGCAGGTTCTCGGCCGGGATCTCGGCGATCTCGAGGTTGGCCAGGCTGGAGCCGTCGACGCGATAGTCGAAGTTGGGCACCGAGGCCAGCATGTTGGTCAGGCGGCCCAGGCCGAACTTCATCGTGTCGCCGACGTTGCGGCTCACGTACAGGCCGGCGTAGCGGCCCAGCAGGTCCCAGCCGTAGTCGACGCTGTAGTCCTGGGTGATCTCGACGTTGCGGCCGCCGCGCCCGGTCGGCTTCAGGGTGATAGTGGACTGCTTGTTGTCGCCGCGCTTGTCGTCCTCGATCCGGTAGACCACGCGCGAATCCTGCTCGGACTCGACGATCTCCCAGCTGCCCTTGCCCACGCCCGACACCTGCGAGTCGTACTCGATCCGCGCGCCGACGCCCTCGTCCGGACCCGAGCGGTTCAGCTCGACCTGGCCGAGCGCGAAGGGATGCCAGTCGTCGAAGCGCTTGAAGCTGTTCACGGTGTCGAACACGATCGCCATGCGGCGGTTGGTTTCGACGCTCTCGGTCAGGGAGCGGCTGGACGGCAGCAGCACGCCGACGATCACGAACAGCACGGCGACGATCGCCATGGAAATCAGGAGCTCGAGCAAACGGGTCATTCAGGGTTCTCCGGGACCAGGACCGGCCGAGGCCGGGGCGCAGACCGGCAATCCTAGCAAGATTGCCGGTCCCGCCGCGACCTTCGGCCACGGGTTTTTCACACCAGTTGCAGTTCGAAAGCCTTGAGCACGGCACGGGTGCGGTCGCGCACGCCGAGCTTCGAAAGGATGTTGGAAACGTGGTTCTTGATCGTGCCTTCGGCCACGCCCAGGGAGTTGGCGATCTCCTTGTTGGAGAAGCCCGAGGCCATGAGGCGCAGGATCTCGGTCTCGCGGTCGGTCAGCGGGTCCGGGCGATCGAGGCTGACGAAGTCGTTGCGCATGTGCTCCAGGCCCGAAAGCAGGCGCTGGGTCACCGCCGGCTGCACCAGCGAGCCGCCGCCGGCCACGGTGCGGATCGCGCCCACCAGCTGCTCCAGCGACACATCCTTCAGCAGGTAGCCCTTGGCACCCGCCTTGAGGCCCGCCAGCACCAGCTGGTCGTCGTCGAAGGTGGTGAGGATGATCGTCGGCGGCAGGGTGCCGGCCGCGGACAGCGCCTGCAGGGCCTCGAGGCCCGACATCGCCGGCATCCGCATGTCCATCAGCACCACGTCGGGGGCCACCCGGGGAATCATCTCCACCGCCTGGCGGCCGTCGACCGCCTCGGCCACCACCTCGATGCCTCCGTCCAGCGCCAGCAGCGAGCGGATGCCCTGGCGCACCAGGGTCTGGTCGTCCACCAGGCATACGCGGATCGCCGGCGTGCCGGCCTCGCGGGGTCGGTCGCTGCTCATGTCGCCTCCGTTGTGGTTGCCGGCGGGCCTGCCGGCTCCGGCGTGGATACCGCGATGTCGGCCACGTCGTCCAGCGGCAGTCGCAGGCGGAGCGTGAAGCCCTGCCCCGGCGCCGTGTCCGCGTCCACCTCGCCACCATACGCCGCCAGCCGCTCGCGCATGCCGCGCAGCCCGTTGCCGGCCGTGAAGCCGTCGGCGCCACGGCCGTCGTCGCGCGCCACCAGCCGTACCGCCCCGCGTTCGAGCGCGTACTGCAGTTGCAGCACGCTGGCCTGGGCATGGCGCACCGCGTTGGTGATGATCTCCTGGGTGCAGCGCAGCAGCACGTGGGCGCGCTCCGGGTCTTCCATCGGGAACGGCCGCGGCAGGCGCATGTCCACCTTGAGCCCGGGCACGTTGCCGGCCAGCGGCTCCAGGGTCGCGGCCATGTCGATGGTTTCGTTGCCGCGGATCTGGCTGACCGCCTCGCGGACGTCGGACAGCAGCAGGCGGGCCAGGGTGTGGGCCTGGCCGACGTGCTCCTGGGCCTTGCCGGTGGTGAGGTGGTTGGCCACCTCCAGGTTCAGGCTGAGCGCGGTCAGATGGTGTCCCAGCAGGTCATGGAGCTCGCGCGAGATCCGGGTACGCTCGTTGACGCGCACGCTCTCGGCGAGCAGCGCCCGGGTCGCGCGCAATTCCGCGTTCAGGCGGCGCTGGTCGTCGCGGGCCTGCGCCTGCTGCCGGGCCACGAGGCCGGTGACGAAGGCGAATCCGGTGAACCCCACATAGAGGCTGGCCTGCAGCACCGCTTCCACCCAGGAAAAATCGTAGCCACGCACATAGACCGGCACGATCACGAACTCGCACAGCACCAGCAGCGCCACGCCCTGCCACACCGGGAGCAGCCAGGGCAGGACGCTGGCGACCACCATCAGCAGGATGCTGCCCAGGCCGCTCTGGCTGTAATAGCTGATGGCGATGGCGCCGCCAGCCAGCCCCGCCAGCAGCACGCCGTCGACGCTGCGGATCCGCTGCCGGCCGAGGCCACGGGTCAGCCAGGCATAGCTGGCACCGAACACCGCCCAGGCGGTCCAGGCCTGCAGCGCGCCGGGCGCGCCGACGCCGGCGGCACCGTCGCGGTCGGGCTGCGGCAGCGTGACCAGCAGCAGCGGCAGGCCGATCACCGCCCAGGTGAACAGTCCCGCGTAACGCAACAGCCGGTTGTGGTCGAGTCGCTGCAACATGGCCGCATGGTAGGCGCAAGCCGCCCCGGGGCAGCGGTCCGGAAGTCATGCCCGGAGTCGCCCGCCCGATGGGCGCCATGCGATAATCGCCGCCGTCGACCGCCGCGCGATGGCTGGCCCCGCCCCACCGCGTGCGACGTTGGCGTCATTGGCCACACCCCCGGAGTCTGGAATGTCGATTGTCGTCCGCGACGTGCAGGAGCACGAGCTGGATTCCGTTCTCGCCCTGAACAACGCCGCCGGTCCGTCGATCCTGCCGCTGGATTCGGTGCGGCTTCGGCACTTCTTCGACACCGCCGACTATTTCCGCGTCGCCGAGCGCGACGGCACCCTGGCCGGCTTCCTGGTCGGCTTCGGATCCCGCCGCGGCCACGACGGCAGCAATTTCCGCTGGTTTGCCGAGCGCCACCCCGAATTCATGTACATCGACCGCGTGGTGGTGGCGAGCCGCCGCCGTGGCGGCGGCGTCGGCCGCACCCTGTATGCCGACATCCAGGGCTATGCCGAGGTGCGCTATCCGGTGCTGGCCTGCGAGGTGTTCATCGAGCACGACAGCGACACCGCGCGCATCTTCCATGGCAGCTTCGGCTTCCGCGAGATCGGCCAGCACGTGATGCCCGACACCGGCATCCGTGCCTCGATGCTGACCAAGGAGCTGTGCAGCTACGCCTGGGTACGCGACACCTGGGGCGATGCGCTGCCCGACGTGCCGTGGCTGGCGCAGCCGCGGCCGCTCGGCGAGCCGCGCCTGGCGACGGGGACCCGATGATGGCGCAGGCAGGAGGCGTGCCGATCGCCAGCTTCGAACCCGCGGGAGAACTCCGGATCGGCCAGGTGGGCATCGCCAACCTGCGCATCCGCACCCTCGACATCGCGCGCCTGGCGGCGGAAATGCGCGAGCGCGTGCAGCGCGCCCCCAAGCTGTTCGCGCGCGCGGCGGTGGTGGTCGATTTCGGCGGCCTGCCGGCGCTGCCCGACGCCGCCACCGCGCGCACGCTGCTCGATGCGCTGCGCGACGCCGGCGCCCTGCCCGTGGCCCTGGCCTGGGGCAGCAGCGAGAACGAGCAGCTGGCGGTCGAACTCGGCCTGCCGCTGCTGGCCAAGTTCCGCGCGCAGTACGAGCCGGCCGGCGGCGCGCCGGAACCTGCCGCGACGCCTGCTCCGGCAGCACCCCCGGAGCGTTCGCGCCCTGCGGCCGCAGCGGTCGAGGCCCCGCGCACCGGCGAACCGGGCCTGATGCAGGCCGGCGCGGTGCGCTCGGGCCAGCAGGTCTATGCCGACAACCGTGACCTCACCGTCCTGGCTGCCGTCGGCGCCGGCGCCGAGGTGATCGCCGACGGCTCGATCCACATCTATGGCGCACTGCGCGGCCGTGCACTGGCCGGTGCCCAGGGCAATGCCAAAGCGCGCATCTTCTGCCGCGAGTTCCATGCCGAACTCGTGGCCATCGCGGGACACTACAAGGTGCTGGAAGACATTCCCGCCGAACTGCGCGGCAAGGCCGTGCAGGTCTGGCTGGAAGGCGACCAGCTGAAAATCGCAGCGCTCGACTGAAGCGCGCATACAGGAGAGACAGACTTTGGCCGAGATCATCGTAGTCACGTCCGGCAAGGGCGGCGTCGGCAAGACCACCACCAGCGCGAGCCTGGCCTGCGGGCTGGCACGCCGCGGCAAGAAGATCGCCGTCATCGACTTCGACGTCGGCCTGCGCAACCTCGACCTGATCATGGGTTGCGAGCGCCGCGTGGTGTACGACTTCGTCAACGTCGTCCAGGGCGAGGCCACGCTCAAGCAGGCCATGATCAAGGACAAGCGCTTCGACAACCTCTACGTGCTGGCCGCGTCGCAGACCCGCGACAAGGACGCGCTGACCCGCGAGGGCGTGGAGCGCGTACTGAAGGAACTGGCTGACGACGGGTTCGAATACATCGTGTGCGACTCGCCCGCCGGCATCGAGAAGGGCGCGTTCCTGGCGATGTATTTCGCCGACCAGGCCGTCGTCGTGGTGAACCCGGAAGTGTCCTCGGTGCGTGACTCCGACCGCATCATCGGGCTCCTGGACTCCAAGACCCGCCGCGCCGAGAACGGCGAGCCGGTGAAGTCGCACCTGCTGCTGACCCGCTACAACCCGGCCCGCGTCGAGACCGGCGAGATGCTGTCGATCACCGACGTCGAGGAAGTGCTGGGGCTGAAGACCATCGGCGTCATCCCGGAATCGGGCGACGTGCTCAATGCGTCGAACAAGGGCGAGCCGGTGATCCTCGACATGGAGTCGCATGCCGGCCAGGCGTATGACGACGCCGTCGCGCGCATCATCGGCGAGGACCGCCCGATGCGCTTCACCCAGCTGGAGAAGAAGGGTTTCTTCAGCAAGCTGTTCGGGGGTTGAGGCATGGGCATGTTCGATTTCCTGAAGGCGAAGAAGAACACCGCCTCGATCGCCAAGGAGCGCCTGCGCATCATCGTCGCGCAGGAGCGTTCCAGCCGCGGCGCGCCGGACTACCTCCCGCTGCTGCAGCGTGAACTGCTCGAGGTGATCCGCAAGTACGTGAGCGTCGACGTCGACGCGGTCAAGGTCGACCTCACCAAGGACGGCGAGCACGACGTGCTCGACATCACCGTCGCCCTGACCGACGAGCGTGCCACGGGCTGAGCCCGCGGCTGCCACGCCCACGGCGGCTGCACGCCCCTCCTGTAGGAGCGGCTACAGCCGCGATCGCATCACCCCCGCACCGCAGGCCTGCGCCGGGCAGCGACCCGCCGTGCCCATCGCGGCTGTAGCCGCTCCCACAGGTGTCCACTTGAACGATCCTGCGGCCGTCCTTGTCCTCGGCGACATCGCGTTCGACGATGCCGCGGCCCTGCTCGCGGCCCACGGCCTCGAGCTCGTGGCCGTCGACGACGGCGCACCCATTCCGGGGAGCTACTGGGGCGCGCCCGAGGCCGGGATCATCGGCACGCGCGTATATGCCCGCGCCGATACCCCGGTGCACTCGCTGCTGCACGAGGCCTGCCACCTGATCGTGCTGCCGCCGGAGCGGCGTGCGCTCGTGCATACCGATGCCACCGACTCGGTCGCCGAGGAGGACGCCACCTGCTATCTGCAGATCGTGCTTGCAGGCGCGCTTCCCGGCGTCGGCAGCCGGCGCCTGATGGCCGACATGGATGCCTGGGGCTACACCTTCCGCCTGGGTTCGGCGCGCGCCTGGTTCGAGGGCGACGCCGAGGATGCGCGCGCCTGGCTGGCAGCGCGCGGCCTGCCCACGTCCTGATCCATCGTCACTTGCGGGCCTGCGACCCGCCCACTAGCCTGCCCGGGTTTTCCGCGCCGCAGGCGCCACCGGAGATCCACAGTGAAGCCACGCACCCGCCTTGCCATCGCCGTCGCCGCAGGCCTGGTCCTCGCCGCCTGCAGCCGCGGCCCGTCCACCGCGCCCGGCCCGGATGGCGGCCCGTCGCAGGCACAGCTCGAGAAGGAAACCGCGGACGAGTTCATCGCCCGGGTGAATGCCGAGTTCGCCGAACTGATGCCCGAGTACACGGCCTCGCAGTGGATCGCCTCCACCTACAGCAACGGCGACAGCGAGCTGCTGGCGTCCAAGGGCAACGAGCGCTTCCTCGCCCGCACCCAGCAATGGGTGGAGCAGTCGCGCCGCTTCGAAGGCAAGGAGATGTCGCCGGCGACGGCGCGCGCCATCGCGCTGCTGAAGCTGGGCACGCCGATGCCCCCGCCGCGTGATCCCGCCAGGCTGTCGGAACTGACGGCGCTCGCCAGCAAGATGGAAGGCACCTACGGCCGCGGCGAGTACTGCACCGGCGAAGGCGAGGCCCGTACCTGCCGCCAGCTCGGCCAGCTCGAGGACGTGCTGCGCAACGATCGCGACTACGACGCCCAGCTCGAGGCCTGGGAAGGCTGGCACACCATCTCCCAGCCGATGCGCGAGGACTATGTGCGCTTCGCCGCCCTGGTCAACGAGGGCGCGCGTGACCTCGGCTTCGCCGATGCGGGCGAGCTGTGGCGCGCGGGCTACGACATGACCCCGGCGGAGCTCTCGATCGAGACCGACCGCCTGTGGGGCCAGGTCGAACCCCTCTACGAGCAGCTGCACTGCTATGCCCGCACGCGCCTGGAGGCCGAATATCCGGGCAAGGGCTCGGTCAACGGCATGCTGCCCGCGCACCTGATGGGCAATATGTGGCAGCAGGACTGGAGCAACCTGTGGTCGCTGCTGGCGCCCTACCCCAACGCCAGCCAGCTCGATGTCACCGGCGCCCTGGAGCGCCAGTACCAGGCCGGCCTCAACGAGCGCCTGACCCGCGAGAACGCGCTGCTGCCCACCGACGGCCGGGTCGAGGTCGCGCGCGAGGCGCAGCTCGAGCACGCGAAGGCGATGACCCGCCAGGCCGAGGGCTTCTACACCTCGCTGGGCATGCCGGCGCTGCCGGAGTCGTACTGGGAGAAGACCCAGTTCATCAAGCCGCGCGACCGCGACGTGGTCTGCCACGCCAGCGCCTGGCAGATGAACGCGGATGCCAGCGACGTGCGCACCAAGATGTGCATCAAGCCCAACGAGGAAGACTTCACCACGATCTACCACGAGCTTGGCCACGTCTATTACTACCTGGCCTACGGCAACCAGCCGCCGCTGTTCCAGAACGGTGCCCACGACGGTTTCCACGAGGCCATCGGCGACACCATCGTGCTGGCGATGACGCCGCAGTACCTGCAGTCGATCGGCCTGGCCGAAGGTGCGGCCCCGGGCGAGGAAGCGCTGATCAACGCGCAGATGCGCATGGCGCTGTCGAAGGTGGCCTTCCTGCCCTTCGGCCTGATGATCGACCGCTGGCGCTGGGGCGTGTTCGACGGCTCGATCACGCCCGAGAACTACAACAAGGCCTGGTGGGACCTCAAGGCACGCTACCAGGGAGTGGCCCCGGTGACGCCGCGCGGCGAGGAGTTCTTCGACCCGGGCGCGAAGTACCACGTGCCCGGCAATACGCCGTACACGCGCTACTTCCTCTCGCACGTGCTGCAGTTCCAGTTCTACAAGGCGCTGTGCGACGCCGCCGGCCACCAGGGTCCGCTCAACGAGTGCAGCTTCGCCGGCAACCGCGCGGCGGGCGAGAAGTTCTGGGCGATGCTGTCCAAGGGCAACAGCCAGCCATGGCAGCAGACGCTCAAGGAGCTCACCGGCGGCGAGACCATGGACGCCTCGGCGGTGCTCGAGTACTTCGCGCCGCTGCAGGAGTGGCTGGTGCAGCAGAACGAGGGCAAGACCTGCGGCTGGCAGGCCGCGGCCGCGCCCGCACGCGACGCCGGCGAGGCCGGCAAGCGC
>DATBUS010000085.1:0-71624 GCA_036515815.1 Luteimonas sp. | reverse complement strand
CGCCCGCGCTGGACGGAGCGGACGCTGCGGCGACCGCGGCGGCGCCTGGCGTGGTCGATGGCGCGCTGGGCCGGGAGGGCCGGCTGGGGCGGTAGGTGGTGGCCACCGAACAGGACGCACCGCGGATCCGCTTGCTCACGTAGCTCGTGACGCCGTCGCTTTCGCAGCGGTAGATGGTGCCGGCCACGGCGGGGCCGGCCACGATCGCCGACGCCAGGCCGACCATCGCCGCACAGGCGAGACCCTGCAGTGTCCCGAAGCGATTCATCCCCACCCCTCCATTCGCGCGCAGTCTCCTATCTTGCGAGGGCCTTGCCAAGGCCCGGAACCGTGACCACGCCCGTGGAAACGCCACTGCGTCGCTGCTGCGGCCAGCCACCGCCGCCCGGTTTACACTGCGTGCCCGCCTCTTCCCTCCGGCCCGGACTCACCGCCGCGCCCCGGACACCGCCATGACCACCGACCACGACCTTGTGGGCCCCACGCCCGACACCCCCGCCCTGCCCGCCCGCGGGAAGCTGTTCATCCAGACCCACGGCTGCCAGATGAACGAGTACGACTCAGCGCGCATGGCCGACGTGCTGGCTGCGTCCGACGGTCTCGAAATCACCACGAACGTCGACGAAGCCGACGTGATCCTGGTCAATACCTGCTCGATCCGGGAGAAAGCCCAGGAAAAGGTGTTCAGCCAGCTCGGTCGCTGGAAGGGCCTGAAGCAGGGCGGCAGGCCCGTGCTGATCGGCGTCGGCGGCTGCGTCGCCAGCCAGGAGGGCGAGGCGATCGTCAGGCGCGCGCCCTACGTCGACCTGGTGTTCGGGCCGCAGACCCTGCACCGCCTGCCCGAACTGCTGCGCGGCCGCCGCGAGACCGGGCTGCCGCAGGTCGACATCAGCTTCCCCGAGATCGAGAAGTTCGACCGCCTGCCCGAGCCGCGCGCCGAAGGCCCCAGCGCCTTCGTCTCGATCATGGAAGGCTGCAGCAAGTACTGCAGCTTCTGCGTCGTGCCCTACACCCGTGGCGAGGAAGTCAGCCGGCCATTCGAGGACGTCCTGGTGGAGGTCGTGCAGCTGGCGGCCCAGGGCGTGCGCGAGGTGAACCTGCTCGGCCAGAACGTCAATGCGTACCGCGGACCGATGGGCGATGCAGGCGGGCTGGCCGACCTCGGCCTGCTGATCCGCACCATCGCCGAGATCGACGGCATCGACCGGATCCGCTTCACCACCTCGCACCCGCTCGAGTTCTCCGACTCGCTGGTGGAGGCCTATCGCGACGTGCCGCAGCTGGCCAATTACCTGCACCTGCCGGTGCAGTCGGGTTCGGACCGCATCCTGTCCGCGATGAAGCGCGGATACACGGCGCTGGAGTTCAAGCAGAAGATCAGGAAGCTGCGCGCGGTGCGCCCGGACATCTCGATCTCGTCGGACTTCATCGTCGGCTTCCCCGGCGAGACCGACGCGGACTTCGAGAAGACCATGAAGCTGATCGAGGACGTGGGCTTCGACCAGAGTTTCTCCTTCATCTACTCGCGCCGCCCGGGCACGCCGGCCGCGGACCTCGAGGACACGGTGTCCAGCGAAGTGAAGCACGCGCGCCTGTCGCGCCTGCAGGCGCATATCAACGCGTTTGCCGCCGGCATCTCGGAGCGCATGGTCGGGAGCGTGCAGCGGGTCCTGGTCACGGGCCCCTCGCGCAAGGATCCGAACGAGCTCACCGGCAAGACCGAGAACATGCGCCCGGTCAACTTCGCGGGGCCGCCGCGCCTGGTTGGCCAGTTCGTGGACGTGGTGATCACCGAGGCGCTCAGCAATTCGCTGCGTGGCCGCGTGGCCACGGCCGACGCGCCGCTGCCAGCCTGAGGACAAGCGCATGCCGCGCGCCCCCCGCACACCTCGGGCACACCCGGCGCGGACGCGCCGCTTCGATCCGCTGGGACTCTGGCTGTGCGGCCTGGCCGCGCTCGGCTTGGCGCGCGCCTGGCTGTACCTGGTGCGCGATGCCGGGAGCACCGGTGCCGTTGGCTGGATCTGGCTCTGGGGTTCGGTGCTGCTGGCCGGAATCGGACTGGGGCTGCTCGTGCGTGGCCTCGCGCACGCCCGCCGCACCCGCCATGACCGGGCGGCCTGAGCAGGACGCCTCCGGCCGCGGCGCACGCGTCGACGCCGCGTGCATGCGCCGCGCGTCCGACGCGCTAACCTTGCCCGCCTATGCCAAACACCCATCAGCGCGACTTCACACTCGAGCCCGCCGACACCGAGCGCCTGGCCAACCTCGGCGGCCCCTTTGATGCGCACCTGCGCCAGATCGAGCTCGCCCTCGGCGTCGAGATCGCCAACCGCGGCAACGTGTTCCGCGTGACCGGAACCGAAGCCGGCCGCGTCGACGAAGCCGAACGCCTGCTGCAGGACCTCTACGCGGAATCGGCCAGCGAGACCTTCGATGCCCATGGCATCAACCTGCGCATGAATGCGTCGCGCGTGGTCCAGGCTGATCGCCAGGAATCCGGCCCGACGTCCGACGAGGGCTACGTGCCGCAGCAGGTCGCCATCCGCGTCAAGCGCGGCACGATTCGCGGACGCGGCCCGAACCAGCAGAAATACCTGCATGCGATCGCCACGCACGACATCAACTTCGGCATCGGCCCGGCGGGTACCGGCAAGACCTTCCTGGCCGTCGCGAGCGCGGTCGAGGCGCTGAACGAGTCGCGGGTGCAACGCCTTGTGCTGGTGCGGCCGGCGGTCGAGGCCGGCGAGAAGCTCGGCTTCCTCCCCGGAGACCTGTCGCAGAAGGTCGATCCCTACCTGCGCCCCCTCTACGACGCACTGTACGAGATGCTCGGCGTCGAGAAGGTCCTGAAGCTGCTCGAGAAGAACGTCATCGAGATCGCGCCGCTGGCCTATATGCGTGGCCGCACGCTCAATGATGCCTACGTGATCCTGGACGAGGCGCAGAACACCACCATCGAACAGATGAAGATGTTCCTGACCCGGCTCGGCTTCGGCAGCACGGCGGTCGTCACCGGCGACCTCACCCAGATCGACCTCCCCAAGGCGGTGAAGTCGGGCCTGCGCGACGCGCTGGAGGTCTTGCGCGACGTCGACGGCGTGAGCTTCACCTTCTTCGAGTCCCGTGACGTCGTCCGCCATCCGCTGGTGGCGAAGATCGTCACCGCCTACGACCGCCGCGACGCAGAGGACGCCTCCGCCGGCCGGGCGTAAACTGGCGGCATGACCAGAGGTCCTGTCCGTCTCGATGTTGCCGTCGGCTACGCCCTCCCCCGCGCCGGGGTGCCCGCCGCCGCGAGTTTCCGCAAGTGGGTGGCGGCCGCACTCGCCGGCCGCATCCGCGAGGCCGACCTCGCCATCCGCCTGGTCGACGCCAGGGAAGGCCAGGCGCTGAACCGCCACTACCGCGGACGCGACTACGCCACCAACGTGCTGAGCTTCCCGGCCGACCTGCCCGAGGGCCTTCCGGAAGGCGTGCGCCTGCCCCTGCTGGGCGATCTCGTGATCTGCCCTCCGGTGGTCGAACGCGAAGCACGCGAGCAGGGCAAGCCCCTGTCCGCGCACTACGCGCACCTGACCGTCCACGGCACCCTCCACCTGCTGGGCTGGGACCACGGCAACGACGTGGAAGCCGAAGCGATGGAGCAGCTCGAGCGGGAGATCCTCGCCGCGCTGGGCATCGACGACCCTTACCGCGACAGCTGAGGCGCCGTGCGCGGGTGCGCACGGACCGCTTCAGCTCAGAGGCAGTCCACGAGGCCGTCGTACAGGGTGCGCTCGGTGCCGGGCAATGCGGCGTACAGGGGCTCATCGCCCTCCAGTGCGTCGAGCAGTTCCTCGAACCGGGTCCCCGGCACCAGCGGCGACGGACACAGCCACGCCGGCGCATCGGCGCTGATGGTGCCGCGCAGGCGATCCACCGACTCCTCGCTGGCCACGAAGCTCCAGCCGCACTGCCCGATCCGTCCCGTCAGGCGCTGGACCGAGCACACATAGCGCATGGACTGGATGTTGGTGTATTCGCCCTCGCAGAAGGTGTCGCCGCAGATGTCGTCGAAATTGCGCGCGAGCTGCCGGCGCAGGGTGAACCAGGCTTCGTAGTCCGCGTCGGACTGCAGGTAGGACGAGGCCTCGATATACCCGGGATGGCGCGGCCCGGCCTCGCTGCTGGCAGGCGCGAGGGCGAGCGCCAGCAGCAGGGCGGTGGCAGGTACGGGGATGGCGGTGTGGTTGCGTGGCATGGTGGCTCTCCTGGCGGGTCGTGGCCGGGCGGCCACGGGTCGCGTCATGCGACCCCACCAGCCTGCGCGCGGGACGGGGCGCCGGCCGTCGTCCGGAATCCCCATCCGCCCCCCGGGAGTGGCGCGGCGCGGTGTCGGAAAGCCGTGGGCCTCCGGGACCACATTCGCGCCCCTGCCCCCGGCGGCGGGGTAAACTCTCCCGGTCGCCCCGCCCGGGGCGCTGACATGACCGCAATGCCCGAAGACGACAGTAGTCACAGCGCCGCGCCGGATGTCCCGGAACGCCGGCGCAGCTGGCTCGAACGCCTGAGTTCCGCCATCACCGGCGAGCCCAGCACCCGCGATGACCTGGTGGAGCTGCTGCGCGACGCCCAGGCCGATGAGCTTATCGGGGCCGACACCCTGCGGATGATGGAGGGCGCGATCGCGGTCTCCGACATGACCGTGGGCGACGTCATGGTCCCGCGTTCGCAGATGGTCTCGCTGCCCGTGGATGCGCGCTTCATCGACCTGATGAAGCAGGTGGTGGAGTCCGGCCACTCCCGCTTCCCCGTGCATGGCGAGGACAAGGACGAGATCCTCGGCATCCTGCTGGCCAAGGACCTGCTCCGCGGCGTGGTGGCCGACAACGGCCCCGGCACGGTGCGCGAGCTGCTGCGCCCGGCGGTGCTGATCCCCGAATCGAAGAAGCTCAACGTGCTGCTGCGCGAGTTCCGCCAGTCGCGCAACCACATGGCGATCGTGATCGACGAGTACGGCGGCGTGGCCGGCGTGATCACCATCGAGGACGTACTCGAGGAGATCGTCGGCGAAATCGACGACGAGCACGACGAGGCGCTGAACCCCGAGGCCCTGATCGCGGCGCAGGCCGACGGCCAGTACGTGGTCGACGCGCTGACCCCGATCGACGACTTCAACGAGCGCTTCGGCGCCGACTTCGACGACGACGAGTACGACACCATCGGCGGACTCATCACCGCCGCCATCGGCCACCTGCCGGAGGCCGGCGAGGAACTCACGCTCGGGCGCTTCAGCTTCCGCGTGGCCAGCGCCGATGCGCGCAGGCTGCACGCGCTGCACCTGTCGATCCATGGCGACTGAGCGCGCGACGCGACGATGGCGCTGATCGGGCCCGTGGCCAGCCGCGCCACGCAGGTCGCCGTCGCCCTGCTCCTGCTGCTGCTCGCGGCCTGCATGCCGGCCCTCGCCGCGCCGCGCATCGGGATCGCCACGATGCAGCCCGGCGAGATCTTCTTCGAGCGCTTCGGGCACAACGCCATCGTGGTCGACGACCCCGCGACCGGGGAGGCGCTCTCGTACAACTTCGGCTTCTTCGACCCCGACGAGCCGGATTTCCACCTGCGCTTTATCCGCGGCGAGATGCGCTACCGCCTGGCAGTGCTGCCGTTCGCGCAGGACCTCGCGTACTACGAGAGCGTCGGGCGCGGGGTCTCGATCCAGTGGCTGGACCTGGACGACGAAGCGGCCACCACCCTCGCCGCCGGCCTGGCCTGGAACGCGCTGCCCGAAAACGCGACCTACACCTACGACTACTTCACCGACAACTGCTCGACGCGCGTGCGCGACGCGCTCGACGCCGCCCTGGACGGCGCCCTCGCCCGACGCCTGCAGGGCCGGTCCCAGGGCAATACGTTCCGCAGCGAGGCCGTCCGCCTGGCCCGGCCGGATCCGCTGATGGCACTCGGTTTCGACGTCGGGCTGGGTCCCGCATCGGACCGCCCGAATTCGCTCTGGGACGATGCCTTCGTGCCGATGCGGCTCGCGCGCTCGCTGCGCGGCATGCAACTGCCCGATGGCCGCCCGCTGGTGGCGGAGGAAGCGGTGCTGCTGCCGCATCGCCTGGGTGCCGAGCCCGAACCCCGCCCCGTGGCGTGGTGGCCGTGGCTGGCCGCCGGCCTGGCGCTGGCGGCGTTGGCCTGGGCGCAGCGGCACCGTTCGCAGGCGGTGGCCGCAGCGGCCCTGCCGTTCTGGACTCTGTGCGCGCTGGCTGGCGCGGCGATGCTGTTCATCTGGTTCGGCACCGCGCACCGGTTCGGCTGGGCCAACCACAACCTGCTGCTACTTAATCCGCTGTGCCTGCTGCTGCTTCCGGGCGCGTGGCGGATCGCGCGCGGCCGGCCGGCTGGACGCATGTTCGGCGCGGTGCTCGCAATCGTCGCGGTGATGACCCTCGCCGCGCCGTTCCTGCTCTGGATGCCGCTGCAGTCCCAGCGCAACGCGCACTGGCTCGCCCTTCTGCTGCCGGTGCAGCTCGCACTCGCCGCAGTGCTCGGTCCCTGGACCGGGCGCACGCTGCGACCAAAGTCGTAGACCGGATCGCGTTGCATGGCCGCAAGGCCGATTGACCCCGATCCGACCACAGGCGCACCCTGAGCCCAACACACTGACGGGGCGTGCCATGAAGGGTGGAGTCGGCAAGGTCGCATGGGCGGCACTGGCGCTGTTGGGCGCCTTCTGCCTGGGGACGGTCGCGCTGCGGCGCGGGGAATCCATCAACGCGCTGTGGATCGTGGTCGCGTCGGTGTCGATCTACCTGGTGGCCTACCGGTTCTACGCGCGCTTCATCGCCAATCGCGTGTTCGAGCTGGATGCCAGCCGCGCCACCCCGGCCATGATCCACAACGATGGCCTGGACTACGTGCCCACCAACAAGCACGTGCTGTTCGGCCACCACTTCGCGGCCATTGCCGGCGCGGGCCCGCTGGTCGGCCCGGTGCTCGCGGCGCAGATGGGCTACCTGCCGGGCACCTTGTGGCTGATCGTCGGCGTGGTCCTGGCCGGCGCGGTCCAGGACTTCATGGTGCTGGTGGTCTCCAGCCGCCGCGACGCGCGCTCGCTCGGCGACCTGGTGCGCGAGGAGATGGGCCGGATCCCCGGCACCATCGCGCTCTTCGGTGCCTTCCTGATCATGATCATCATCCTGGCGGTGCTGGCGATGATCGTGGTGAAGGCGCTGGCGGAGAGTCCCTGGGGCATGTTCACCGTGATCGCGACCATGCCGATCGCGGTCTTCATGGGCGTCTACATGCGCTACCTCCGGCCCGGGAAGATCGGCGAGGTGTCGGTCATCGGCCTGGTGCTGCTGATGGCGGCGATCTGGTTCGGCGGCAGCGTGGCCGAGCATCCCACCTGGGGCCCGGCCTTCACCTTCACCGGCGTGCAGATCACCTGGATGCTCATCGGCTATGGCTTCGTGGCTGCGGTCCTGCCGGTCTGGCTGCTGCTCGCACCACGCGACTACCTGTCGACCTTCCTCAAGATCGGCGTGATCATCGGCCTGGCGATCGGCATCCTGATCACGATGCCGATGCTGCAGATGCCGGCGCTGACCCAGTTCACCGACGGAACCGGCCCGGTGTGGAAGGGGTCGATGTTCCCCTTCCTCTTCATCACCATCGCCTGCGGCGCGGTCTCGGGTTTCCATGCGCTGATCGCCTCCGGCACGACGCCCAAGCTGATGGCCAACGAGCGCCATGCGCCCTATCTCGGCTACGGCGGCATGCTGATGGAGTCCTTCGTGGCGATCATGGCCATGGTGGCGGCCTCGATCATCGATCCGGGCGTGTACTTCGCCATGAACAGCCCGGCGGCGATCATCGGCACCGACCCGGCCGCGGTGGCCGAGGTGGTCTCGAGCTGGGGCTTCACGGTGACTCCCGAGGTGCTCACGCAGACCGCGTCCGACGTCGGCGAGGCCAGCATCATTTCCCGCGCCGGCGGCGCGCCCACGCTGGCCGTCGGCATCGCGCAGATCTTCCACGCCGTCATTCCGGGCGAGGGCATGATGGCGTTCTGGTACCACTTCGCCATCCTGTTCGAGGCGCTGTTCATCCTGACCGCGGTCGACGCCGGCACCCGCGCCGGCCGCTTCATGCTGCAGGACCTACTCGGCAACTTCGTGCCGGCGATGCGCCGCACCGATGCCTGGGGCCCGAACCTCATCGCCACCGGCGGCTGCGTCGCATTGTGGGGATATTTCCTCTATGTCGGCGTCACCGACCCGCTGGGCGGCATCAACATGCTGTGGCCGCTGTTCGGCATCGCCAACCAGATGCTGGCCGGCATCGCGCTGATGCTGTGCACCGTGGTGCTGTTCAAGATGAAGAAGGACCGCTACGCCTGGGTGCCGGTCCTGCCCACGGTCTGGCTGCTGGCCTGCACCCTCAGCGCGGGCTGGATCAAGCTGTTCTCGGCCGATCCGGGCGTCGGCTTCCTGGCCCAGGCCAACCGCTACCGTGCCGCGATCGACGCCGGGGAACTGATCGCGCCGTCGAAGGACTTCGGCGGCATGCAGCAGATCATGTTCAACAACTACGTCAACGCCGGGCTGACCGCGCTCTTCATGCTCGTGGTGCTGGCGGTGCTGTTCTACTCGGTGGGCGCGATCCGCAGGGCGCGGGCCACCCCGGCGCGCACCGACCGCGAGACCGCGTACGTGGCGCTGGACGAAGCGCAGCAGAAGGCCTGGCTCTGATGGCCGGCGCACTGGTGCCACTGGAGCATTTCGCCCTGCACCGGCGGGTGTGGCGGCGGATGCTCCAGACCGCGAGGCTCTGCTGCGGGATCCCCGACTACGACAATTACGTACGCCACGTGCTCGAAAAGCACCCCGACCGCGAGCCCATGGACTACCCGACCTTCTTCCGCGAGCGCCAGGAAGCCCGCTACGGCGGCCGCGGCGGCTTCCGCTGCTGCTGACGGGCCGCCGGACGGGACGCATGCAGCACGGCCGCGGCAGTGATGCCGCGGCCGTTCGATGTGTCCAGGCCCTGCGCCGGGCGCGTGGCGGCGTGCGGACGGATCAGGCGCCAGCCATCACGCGCAGGACCTGCCCCAGACCATAGGCCAGTACAGTGCCGGTGGCGTAGCCCACCGTCCCGAGCAGGACGCCGACCGGCGCGAGGTTGGGATGGAACGCCGCCGCGACCACCGGTGCCGACGCCGCCGCGCCGACGTTGCCCTGCGAGCCAACGCCGAAGTAGAACAGCGGTGCCTTGACCAGGCGGGCGGCGTACCAGATCACCGCGACGTGGATCGACATCCACATCAATCCGATCACCACCAGCTCCGGCCGGTTGGCAAGCTTCATGAAGTCCATTTGCATCCCGATGCAGGCGATCAGGAAGTACAGGAACACGGTCCCCACGCGCGACGCACCCGCGTCCTCGAGCCGCCGCACGCGCGTGAAGCTCAGCAGCAGGCCACCTAGCGTCGACAGCACGACGACCCATACGAAAGGCGCGTCCAGGCTGAACTGCGATGACCAGGGCGCGTTGGCCTTGAACCAGGCCGATGCCGGCTCCGCGATGGCATGGGCAAGGCCCACGATGCCGAAGGCCCAACCGATGATCACCATCAGGTCCGACAGGGTGGGAATGCGGGAGTTCGCGGCCTCGTAGGCGGCCATCCTGTGCTTCATCTCGTCGAGCGCGCTGGTATCGGCCCCACTCCGGGCATCGATGGCGTCGGCACGGTTGGCGAGGAACAGCAGCGTCGCCATGAGCAGGCTGGCGATGGCCACGTCCACCACGGCGAACTGCCCGAAGAGGGTCGCATCGACCTCATAGATCTCGCGGATCGCCACCATGTTGGCGCCGCCACCCATCCAGCTTCCCGACAGCGCGGCCATGCCCTTCCAGGTGTCGCCCGCGACCGCGGCCGGCCAGACCCATTCCAGGACCTGGAAGGTCACGATGGCCCCCAGCAGGATGCCGAACGTGCCGGCACAGAACACGAACAGCAGCTTCGGTCCCAGCTTGAGGATGCCCTTGAGGTCGATCGAAAGCGTCAGCAGGACCAGTGCCGCCGGCAGCAGCACGCGGCTGGCGAGGTGGTACAGCGCGCTGCCCTCGCCATCGATCAGGTTGGCGGTGTTGTAGAACGCCGGCACGAAGTAGCACAGCAGGAGCGCCGGCACCCAGGCGAAGAACTTCTTCCAGAACGGCGTCGGCCCCGAGGCCAGCCAGAAGATGAGGCCGAGCGTGCCCGCGATCAGGCCGAAGATCACGATGTCGTTGGTGAGCATCGGCGCGGCGGCTTCGGCCGCGGCGGCGGACGCCGGGCCGATGGCCTCGACGGCGGCAGGGTCGGTGGGCGCCCCTGGCGCGGCGGATGTTGGAGCCATCGGCTGGATTCCTGTGCTGCGTGCGTGGACGGGTACGGCGACGCGGCCGGCCACGGAGGGCCGGCCGCGCATTTGCGGCGGTTACTGGCCGATGTGCTGCTTCAACCAGTCGTTGACGGTGTCGTGCCAGAAAACGCTGTTCTGCGGCTTGAGCACCCAGTGGTTCTCGTCCGGGAAATACAGGAGCTTCGACTCGATGCCCTGGCGCTGCAGGGCGGTGAAGGTCGACAGGCTCTGGTCGATCGGCACGCGGAAGTCGTTCTGCCCGGCCACCACCAGCATCGGCACGCGCCACTTGTCGATGTGGCGGGCGGGATTGTGGCGCTCGTAGGCCTCCGGGTTGTCGAACACGGTACCGCCGTTCTCCCACTCGGTGAACCACAGCTCCTCGGTCACCAGGCCCATCGAACGGGTGTCGAAGACACCGTTGTGGTTGACCAGGCACTTCCACGGCCCGTTCCAGTTGCCGGCGATCCAGTTGACCATGTAGCCGCCGTAGCTCGCGCCCAGCGCGCAGGCATTGTCGCCGTCGAGGAAGGGGTACTTCTGCTGCGCGGCGGCCCAACCCTTCTGCAGGTCCTCGAGCGGTGCGCCGCCCCAGTCGCCGCTGATCGCGTCGGTGAAGTCCTGGCCGTAGCCCGTGGAGCCGTGGAAATCGATCATCACCACGGCATAGCCCTGGCCGGCGTAGGTCTGCGCGTTCCAGCGGTAGCTCCAGCCATTGCCGAAGCTGCCCTGCGGGCCACCGTGGATCAGGAAAGCGACCGGGTACTCGCGTCCTTCCTCGAAATTCCAGGGCTTGACCACGTAGCCGTACACGGTGTCGCCCTTAGCGCCCTTGAAGCTGAACTGCTCGAAGGCGCCGAAGTCCACGTCCGGCAGGCGCTCGGCTGCCGTCGGAGTGATCGCACGCACGCCCTGGCCGTCCGGCGAGGCCACGTGGATGACGTCGCTGGTGTCCATCGCGTTGCGGCTGAAGACCAGGGTCTCGCCGGCCACTTCGTAGGACGACACGCTGCCGCCACCGACCAGCTTCGTGACCTCTCCGGTGGCGACGTCCACGCGGAACAGCGGGTACTCGCCCGTGTCCTGCGCGGCCACGTACAGCGCGCGGCCATCGGCCGAGGGCTGGAGGCTGCTGGGCGAACGGTCCCAGTCGGGCGCGATTTCGCGACGTTCGCCGCTCTCGACATCCAGCGCCATCAGCGCATAGCGGTCGGCCTCGAAACCGGGGCGTGCCATCGCGCGGTAGAACAGCGTGCGGCCGTCGGCGCTGAACACGGGGCCCGCGTCCCAGGCCTTGTTGTCGGCGGTCAGGTTGACCGGAGCCGACGCGCCGCTGGCGTCGAGGCGGTACAGGTCGAAATTCGTCGACCAGGGCTCCTCGCGGCCCGCGACCTTGATGCTGGCGACCAGGCTGCGGCCGTCCGGGGCCCAGGTGTAGTCCTCGGCGCCACCGAAGGGCTTGCCGGGGACATCGCCTTCGAGCGCGGCGCTTACCGCCGTGGCCGTGGCCACCGGCTTCGCGCCCTGCGCCGGCAGCGTGGCGACGAACAGCCGGTTGCGCGTGCCGTCGGCCCAGGTGTCCCAGTGGCGCACGAACAGCTGGTCGTACACCACGCCGGACACCTTGGACTCCCTGCGCGCGTCCAGGCGCTGCTTCGTGCAGGCGAAATCGGCACCGCACTCGCCGAACACGCCGGTGCTGAAGGCCACGCGGCCACCGTCCGGCGACACGTGGTAGGTCCCGACGTCGGTGGCGAACGCGGTCAGCTGGCGCGGCTCGCCTCCGGCCAGCGGGATGGCGTAGAGCTGCTGCGAGCCGCTCTTCGCACTCAGGAAGTAGACCGTGCCGCCGTCCGGCGAGAACGACGGCGAATTGATGTTCCAGCCTTCCGGCGTGAGCCGTTTCGGCGGCGCCAGGTCGCGCGTCACCACGTTGCGCACGTACAGCGCCGAGCTGCCCGAATTCGCGTCGAGGTCGATGCTGCGCTGCGCGAACACCAGGTGCCGGCCGTCCGGTGACAGCGTCGGCGAGGACACGCGCTCGAGCGCTGCCAGGTCGCGGCCCTCCAGGCCTCGGGCTTCGGCGACCGCCGGCATCGCGGCGATCAGGCACAGGGTCAGCAGGGCGATACGCGGCATGGATCGGGACTCCGGACGGAAAGGCCCGATGGTAGGCGGCGGCGCGGGCCCGCGCAAAGGCAGGAGGTCCTGCCCTGCTTGGTCAGCGCGGCCCCGGCTCCACCGGTGCCGCGGGGGCCTCCTGCTTCGCCGAGCTGCGGTAGAGCATCCAGGCGACCACCGCCAGCACGGCCAGGCCGACCCACTGGTTGAAATGCAGCGCCTCGGCCACCGCCAGCACGTCGGAACGCTCGGTGATGACGATCGGTACCGCGATCGCGATGCCCATCAGCGCCTCGCCCGTGATCAGGCCGGCGGCGAACAGGGTGCCGGGCCGGTGCACGCGGTCGCGCGCGGCCTCGTCCCGGCCATCGATGCCATGCCTGCGCTCGACCATCCAGGCCAGCACGCCGCCGAGGAAGATCGGCACCATCAGCTCGATCGGCAGGTAGATGCCGATCGCAGCGGCCAGCACCGGTACGCGGAAGGTGGAGGCGCGTGCCTTGAGCCATTCGTCGAAGGCGATGATCGCCGCGCCCACGCCGGCGCCGATCGCGATCATGTCCCAGGGCAGCCGGCCGCCGAACATGCCCTGCGCCACCGAGGCCATGAGGGTTGCCTGGGGCGCGGCCAGCGACTGCGGCCGGTCGGGTGTCGGCGCGCCGATGCCATAGGCCTGGGCCAGGAGGTTGAGCACCGGCGCCATGATCAGCGCGCACGAAAACGCACCGATGGCCAGCATCAGCTGCTGCTTCCACGGCGTGGCGCCGACGATGTAGCCGGCCTTGAGGTCCTGCAGGTTGTCGCCGCCCACCGCGGCCGCGCAGCACACCACCGCGCCGATCATGATCGCCGCCACCGCGCCCACCGGCGAGTCGCGGCCCAGCAGGAGCACCAGCACCGCCGCCGCGAACAGAATGGTGGCGATGGTGATGCCCGACACCGGGTTGTTCGACGAACCCACGAGGCCGGCGAGGTAGGCGGAGACCGAGACGAACAGGAAGCCCGCCACGATCATGATCACCGTCATCGGCACGCTGACCGTCCAGTTGCCGACGATCGCCTGGTACAGCGCCAGCAGCGGGATCACGAACAGCAGCAGCGCGATCAGCATCCACTTCATCGGCAGGTCGCGGTCGGTCTCGGCGACCGGGCCGCCAACGCCCTTGCGCGCGGCGGCGATGCCGCTCCTGACACCCGAGAGCAGCGACCTGCGCAGCGAGAACAGGGTCCAGATGCCGCCGATCAGCATCGCGCCGACGCCGAGGTAGCGGATCTTCGCCGACCAGATCGCGCCCGCGGCATCGGCGGCCGGCACGCCGGCCAGTTGCGCCGCGAGCGCCGGGTCGGTGTCCAGGAACAGCGCGTGGTAGAGCGGGATGGCGATGTTCCAGGACAGGATCGCGCCCGACAGCACCACGATGCCTATGTTGAGTCCGACGATATAGCCCACGCCCAGCAGCGCCGGTGACAGGTTGGTGCCCATGTAGCCGAGGTAGCGGCCCATGAAGCCGGAGACCACCGCATTGTCCGGGATCATGCGCATGCCGCTTTCGGCTGCGACCTTGACCAGGGCACCGACGCCCGCGGCCAGCGCCAGGATCCTCAGCCCGGGGCCCGGATTCTCGCCTGCCTTGAGCACTTCCGCCGCGGCCCTGCCTTCCGGGAAGGGCAGCGGATCCTCGACGATCATCGTGCGCCGCAACGGCACCGAGAACAGCACGCCCAAGAGGCCGCCAAGGCCTGCGATCGCCAGCACCCACGAGTAGCGGAAGTCGTCCCAGTAGCCGAGGATCACCAGCGCGGGAATGGTGAAGATCACGCCGGCCGCGATCGACGATCCCGCCGAGGCCCCGGTCTGGACGATGTTGTTCTCGAGGATGGTGCCGCCGCCCAGGAGGCGGAGCACGCCCATCGACACGACCGCCGCGGGAATCGCGGTGGCGATGGTCAGGCCCGCGAAGAGGCCCAGGTAGGCATTGGCCGCCGACAGGATCACCGCCAGCACGACGGCCAGTACGACTGCACGGACGCTCAGCTGCGGCACCGGGCCGCGCTCTTGGTCTTTCATCGGATTCGCATCCCCGGAGGAAGCAGCGAAGCTATCCCTCCGGGGCGCGCGCGTCCAGATCCCGCGCCGCCCGGGCGGTGACGCGGGGGCGCGGGGGCTACTGTGCTGCCGCGGTCTTGCCGCCCAGGTGCCTGCCGAGGAAGGCCAGGAGGCGGGTGTAGTACTCGCGGTTGTTGGCCTCGTCGTAGTAACCGTGGCCCTCGGTCGGGAAGTACGCGGTTTCCACCGGCACGCCGGCAGACTGCAGCGCGCGTTCCATCAGGCGGCTGTGCTCGATCGGCGCGCGCTCGTCCTTGCCGCCCGCGGCGAGGAACACCGGCACCTTGATGCGGTCGGCCATGCGGTTGGGCGACACCGCCGCCAGGGAATCGCGCTCGCCGATCCACTCGCGCAGGTAGGTCACGCCCGAGCCGCGACGCTGCACGTCGCCATGGGTGTGCATGGTGGGCAGGTCGTAGACGCCGACGTTGCCGGCCGCGCACCGGTACAGCGATGGCTCCTTCGCCGCGCCCATCAGCGCGGCGTAGCCGCCATAGCTGCTGCCGTAGATGCAGATGCGGCTGGCATCGGCGATGCCCTCCGAGATCGCCCAGCGGGTCGCATCGGTGATGTCGTCCTGCATCGTGCCGCCCCACTGGCGCGCACCGGCATGTTCGAACGCACGGCCATGGTTGCCCGAGCCGCGGAAGTTCACCTGGAGCACCGCGTAGCCGGCGTCCGCCAGCATCTGCGCTTCGGTGTCGAAGCCCCAGGTATCGAAGAAGCCGTAGGGCCCGCCATGCGGCAGCACCACCATGGGCAATCCGCGACCGCTGGACCCGGCCGGAATGGTCACGAAGCCGTGCAACTGGAGGCCGTCACGTGCGGCCAGGCTGACCGGGCGACGCTCGGCCATCGTGGCAGGGTCGAACCAGGCCTTGCGGGCCACGACATGGTCGGCCTTCTTGGCCACGGTATCGAAGATGTAGAAGTCGCCCGGGTTGCGGTCGCTCCAGGTCTGCAGCAGGAGCTTGCTGCCGTCGCGGCTGCTGGAGGTCACGTACACCGCATCTCCACCGAACGCGGCCTCGAGGCTGCGGTACATGCGCGCGTGCTCGGACTGCGGATCGAAGAACTCGCTACGGGGCTTGCCATCGCGGAACTGCGCGCCAACCGGCACGCTGGTGCCCGGGGCGTATAGGACGATGGGATTGACGACATCGTCGGCGAGGACGGTGGTGCGCTCGCCGCTGGCCACGTCATAGGCCACGATGTGGTCGGGGCCCTGCGCCTGCTGCACGTTGAGGTAGGCGATGCTGTTGTCGGCCGAGAAGCCGACCGGCCATTCCGAGTGCCCGCTCACCGACTCGTCGTTGAGCAGCACCCAGTCGGCACCGTCGCGCGGACGGTAGTACAGCTTGTTGACGATGTCGTACCCGGCACCGTGCGCGAAACGGACCACGCCCGCGTTGTCCGTGGTAAACCGGGCATTGCGGATCGGCGCGATCGCCACCAGCGAACGACGGCCGCTGTAGAGGTCGATGCGCTCGGCGCGGGTGAACGGGTCGGTGGTGAACCGCTCGGTCGACACCAGCGCGTGCTTCTGCTCATCCAGCAGCGGGTCGATCAGGAAGGCGGCCACGCGCTCCGCGCGCTGGGTCTGGATGCGCGTCCCGACGCCCGAACCGGTCACGCGCTGGCCGATGAGCAGCTCCTTGTCGCTACCGTCGGCGTCGATGCCCATCAGTTCGCCGGTGGGCTGCGGTGCGTCCAGCAGGCCGAACTTCTGGGCCACGCTGAGCACCACGCGCTCGTCGCTCACCCAGTCGAAGTCCGCGAAATGCGTGTTCTCGCCCAGGCGCAGGGTGGCGGTGACCTCGTTGTCGGCCACGCGCAGGATGGCCAGGCCCATTTCCTTCTCGAGCGGCAATGTCGCCGCGTAGTACTCGCCCGTAGGCGAGAGCTTGATGTCGTAGAAGGTGTCCTTCCTGATATAGGCGTCGACGTCGACGCCCTGCGCGGCGATCGCCTGCGCACTTGCCACGGCCAGCATCCCGGCCAGCACGAAACCGCTTCCCCACTTCATCCTGAAATCCCCGTATCCGCCAGCCCCTCGCTGGTGCCCGACATTATGACCGCCGCGCCGACCGGGGGATACCGTGACTTCAGTCGTGGACCAGCCGGTCCAGGACGCGCTGCAGGTCCTCTTCCCATCGCGGCAGCGCGACCGGCCACTGCGCGCGCAAGGCACTGGTGTCCAGGCGTGAATACGCCGGACGACGCGCGGGCGTCGGGTATTCGCTGGAAGGCACGGGGATCACGCGCGGTGCCCGTGCCAGCAGGCCCCGGGCATGTGCGCCGTCGATGATCGCGCTGGCGAAGCCATGCCAGGTCGTGCCCCCGGCCGCGGTCAGATGCCATAGCCCGGACGGCTGCACCGCCGATGCGAGCACGCTGGCCGTGACCGATGCGATCAGATTCGCCGTGGTGGGGGTGCCGTGCTGGTCGTCGACCACGCGCAGCTCGTCGCGCTCCGCGGCCAGGCGCAGCATGGTCCGCATGAAGTTGTGACCGTGCGCGCCGTAGACCCACGCCGTGCGGAACACCATGTGGCGCGCGCCACTGGCCCGCACGGCTTCTTCGCCGGCAAGCTTGCTGGCGCCGTAGACGCCCAGCGGCGCGGTCGGATCGTCCTCGCGCCACGGGCGGTCGCCGGCGCCATTGAAGACGTAGTCGGTCGAGTAGTGGACCAGCAACGCACCGCTGCGCGCACAGGCTTCCGCCAGCGCGCCGGGTGCCTCGGCATTCGCGCGGAACGCGGCATCGCGCTCCTGTTCGGCGCGGTCCACGGCCGTGTAGGCCGCGGCATTGACCACCATGTCGGGTGCGATGCGCTCGACCAGCGCGCGCAGCGTGCCGGGCTGGTCGAAATCGGCGCGCTCGCAGGCCACGCCGTCGGGCAGCATGCCGCTGCGCGTGGTGCAGACCACCTCGCCCAGGCCGGCAAGCGCGGACCGCAACGCATGCCCGACCTGCCCGTTCGCACCGAGCAGCAGCAGCCTCATGGCACGTAGACCGGCAGTCGCTCCGGGGGGATGTCGGCCAGGAAGGGCGCACGCGCGTCCTTGTCCGACAGGGTCGGGGCCGAGACCGGCCAGTCGACGGCCAGGCTGGCGTCGTTCCAGCGGATGCCGGCGTCGGCCTCACGGTCATAGGTCGCGGTGCACAGATAGGTGAACACCGCGCGCTCGCTGAGCGTCACGAAGCCGTGGGCGAAACCTTCCGGGATCCAGAAATGGCGCCGGTTCTCCGCACTCAGCACGACCGCGGTCCACTGGCCGAAGGTCGGCGAGCCGCGGCGGATGTCGACGGCCACGTCCCAGACCTCGCCCTCGACCACCGACACGTACTTGCCCTGCGGGTTCGGCCACTGGTAGTGCAGGCCGCGCAGCACGCCGCGCGAGGACGACGACACGTTGCCCTGCACGAACCTAGGGGTCAGGCCATGCGTGGCGAGCCTGTCGCTGTTGAAGGACTCGAAGAAGAAGCCGCGCTCGTCGCCGAACACCTGCGGCTCGATCACCACGCAGCCCGGCAGGCCGGTCTCCACCACCTTCATCGCACCACCCCGCGCTTGGCCAGCGACAGCAGGTATTGGCCATAGCCGTTCTTGGCCAGCGGCGCCGCGAGCTTCTCGAGGTCGGCGTCGCCGATCCAGCCATTGGACCAGGCGATCTCTTCGGGACAGCACACGCGCAGGCCCTGGCGGGCCTCGACCGTCTCGATGAAGTTCGAGGCCTCGATCAGCGACTGGTGCGTGCCAGTGTCGAGCCAGGCGTAGCCGCGGCCCAGCTGCTCCAGGTGCAGGCTGCCCTCGTCGAGGTAGCAGCGGTTGAGGTCGGTGATCTCGAGCTCGCCGCGCGCCGAAGGCTTGAGCGAGGCCGCGAAGTCGCTGGCCCGGCCGTCATAGAAGTACAGGCCGGTGACCGCGTAGTTGGAACGCGGGTTGGCCGGCTTTTCCTCCAGCCCCACCACCTTGCCGGCAGCGTCGAAGTCGGCCACGCCATAGCGCTCGGGGTCGCTGACCCAGTAGCCGAACACCGTGGCGCCATGCTCACGCGCGTCGGCGCGCTTCAGGATCTCGGTGAAGCCGTGGCCGTGGAAGATGTTGTCGCCCAGCACCAGGCAGCTCGGCTTGCCATCGACGAACTCGCGGCCGATCAGGTAGGCCTGGGCCAGCCCGTCCGGGCTCGGCTGCACGGCGTAGCGGATGTCCATGCCCCACTGCGAGCCGTCGCCCAGCAGCTGCTGGAACAGCGCCTGCTCGTGCGGGGTGTTGATGATCAGCACCTCGCGGATCCCGGCGAGCATCAGCGCGCTCAGCGGGTAGTAGATCATCGGCTTGTCGTACACCGGCAGCAGCTGCTTGCTGATCGCGCGGGTGATCGGGTACAGCCGGGTGCCGGAGCCGCCGGCCAGGATGATGCCGCGACGCGTGGTCATGCCTCCACCCCGATCCGCTCGAGGCGGTAGCTGCCGTCGAGGACGCGCTGGACCCATTCCTGGTTGGCCAGGTACCAGTCGACGGTCTCGGCGATGCCGCGCTCGAAGGTGTAGGCCGGCGTCCAGCCCAGCTCGTCGCGCAGCTTGGAGGCGTCGATCGCGTAGCGCCGGTCATGGCCCGGGCGGTCGGCCACGAAGGTGATCTGCGATTCGCGCGGCTTGCCATCCTCGCGCGGACGGCGCTCGTCGAGCAGCGCGCAGATGGTCTTCACCACCTCGATGTTCTGCTTCTCGGCGTTGCCGCCCACGTTGTAGGTCTCGCCCACCCGGCCCTTCGCCAGCACGGTGCGGATCGCCGCGCAGTGGTCGGTCACGAACAGCCAGTCGCGCACCTGCTTGCCGTCGCCATACACCGGCAGCGGCTCGCCGGCCAGCGCCTTGGCGATCACCAGCGGGATGAGCTTTTCCGGGAAGTGGTAGGGCCCGTAGTTGTTCGAGCAGTTGGTGGTCAGCACCGGCAGCCCGTAGGTGTGGTGGAAGGCGCGCACCAGGTGATCCGACGCCGCCTTCGACGCCGAGTACGGCGAGTTGGGCGCGTACGGCGTGGTCTCGGTGAACAGTCCGGTCTCGCCCAGCGTGCCGTAGACCTCGTCGGTCGAGACGTGCAGGAAGCGGAAGCCTTCGCGCGCGTCGCCGTCCAGCCCCTTCCAGTAGTCGCGCACGGCCTCCAGCAGCGCCAGCGTGCCGACCACGTTGGTCTGGACGAAGGCGGCCGGGCCGTCAATCGATCGATCGACATGGCTTTCGGCCGCGAAATTCACCACCGCATCGGGGCGATGCTCTGCAAGCAGCCGCGACACAAGGTCACGATCGCCGATGTCCCCGTGCACGAACACATGGTCCGGGTTGCCCTCGAGCGACGCGAGCGTATCGAGGTTGCCGGCATAGGTGAGCGCGTCGAGATTGACGACGCGAACGCCCGCGGCGACTGCCTCGAGCACGAAATTGCCGCCGATGAAACCGGCTCCGCCGGTGACCAGCCAGGTAGGCATGCGGGGTGGATCTCCTTGGGTGTGCGGTGGTTGTATCGGACTCAGAACGGGATGTCGTCGTCGGAGAAGCCGCCATCGTCGAACGGCGGTGCCGACTTCGCGGGCGCCTGGCGCGCCGGGCCCGAGGACTCACGCTGGCCGCGCGGGTAGTCCCCGCCGCCGCGCTGCTCGCCACCACCACCGCGCTGGAAGCCACCGCCGCCCTGGTAGTCGCCGCCACCGCCGCCGCCACGCGAACCGCCCTCGCCTCCGCCGCCGAGCATCTGCATCTCGCTGGCGATGATGTCGGTGCTGTAGCGCTCGACGCCGTCCTTGCCGGTGTACTTGTCGGTGCGCAGCGAACCCTCGATGTACACCTGGCGGCCCTTCTTGAGGTATTCACCGGCGATTTCGGCCAGGCGGCCGAAGAACTTCACCCGGTGCCACTCGGTGCGTTCCTGCATCTGGCCGGTCTGCTTGTCCTTCCACGCATCCGTGGTCGCGACGCTGATCGTGGTGATCGCGCTGCCGCCCTGTGAGTACTTCACGTCGGGGTCGTTGCCGAGGTTGCCGACGAGGATGACCTTGTTGATTCCGCGGGCCATGGTCCTGTTCCTTTGCTCTCCGCCGGGATTGGCGGAGGAAAAGGGTGAGTATACCCGCCGCCCCCCGGCCATCCGGCAGGACCGCGCGCGCGGGTGGGACTACGCCGCCCGGGCCCGCCACGCGGGCCCCGCCTATAATGGGCGCCCCCCGACGCTCGCCAACGCATGAACCCCACCGCCCAGGCCGCATCGGCCAGCCCCGCCCTGTCGCTGCCCGAGATACAGGCCTGTGCCGCCGCCGACATGGCCGCGGTCGACGCCCTGATCCGCCGGCGCCTGGCCTCCGACGTGGTGCTGGTGAACCAGGTGGCCGAGCACATCGTGGCCGGTGGCGGCAAGCGCCTGCGGCCGACGCTCCTGCTGCTCGCCGCGCGCGCCCTCGGCCACCAGGGCCCCGACGCGCACCAGCTCGCCGCCGTCGTGGAATTCATCCACACCTCCACCCTGCTGCACGACGACGTGGTCGACGAATCCGACCTGCGCCGCGGCCGCAGCACCGCCAACGCCGTGTTCGGCAATGCCGCCAGCGTGCTGGTCGGCGACTTCCTGTACTCGCGCAGCTTCCAGCTGATGGTGGAGCTGGGCTCGATGCCCGTGCAGGAGATCCTGGCCGACACCACCAATCGCATCGCCGAAGGCGAGGTGCTGCAGTTGCTGCACGTGCGCAACCCGGACGTGGACGAGGCCGCCTACCTCCGCGTGATCGAGCGCAAGACCGCGATCCTGTTCGCCGCCGCCACCCGCCTGGGCGCGCTGCTGGCCGGTGCCGACGACGCGACCCAGCAACGCCTGCACGACTACGGCCTCAACCTTGGCATCGCCTTCCAGATCGCCGACGACGTGCTCGACTACAGCGCCGACGAGGCCGCGCTCGGCAAACACCTGGGCGACGACCTTGCCGAGGGCAAGATGACGCTCCCGCTGATCCACGCCATGGCGCATGCCGACGACGCGTTGCGCGCCCGCCTGCGCAGGATCGTGGAGGACGGCGATGTCGAGGCACTGGACGAGGCGATCGCCGCGATCCGCGCCAGCGGCGGCCTGGACTACAGCATCGCCCGCGCGCGCGGGTACGCGGCCCTCGCCGAGGCCGCCCTCGGCGGCCTGCCGGAAAGCGAATCCGTCGCCGCCCTGCGCGGCCTGGTCCGCCACGCCGTCGACCGCGGCGCCTAGCCGCCGCACGCGCAGCGCCGGTATCCGCCCTTCAGGAGCGGCTACAGCCGCGATAGGTGGATCCGGATCGCGGCTGTAGCCGCTCCTACAGTGTCGGCGCCGGGGGTTCAGTCGGGATTGACGGCCGCGATGCCCAGGCCGGGGATCGCCGTGATCGCCTCGGGATCGAAGCCGCCCAGCCGGGCGAAGTCGCGCCCGCGCTCGACGAAGTCGCGATACGCGCCGTAACTCGGCGCACCCGGAGACAAGAGCATCACATCGCCGGCCGCGGCATGGGGACCCGTGGCCAGGGCCGCGCGCGCCTCGGCCACGGCACCGGCCAGGTCGGGCGCATGGCGCAGGTCGAAACCACCCTCGCCTGCCACCGCCTCCAGCAAGGCATGGATGCGCGGCCCGTTGCGGCCCATCGTGACCACCACGGCCGGGGCTTCGGTGCGCATGCGCGAGGCGAAGTCCGACCAGTCGAGGCCACGGTCGTGGCCGCCCACGAGCAGGGCCACGCGGCGGCCGCGATACACGTCCAGCGCGGCCAGCGTGGCGTGGGGCGTGGTGCTGATCGAGTCGTTGACCCAGGTGATCCCCTCGCGCTCGCCCAGCCGCTGCAGCCGGTGCGGCAGGGGGCGGAAGGCGCCGGCCGATGGCGCGAGCGCGACGGCATCGTGGCCAAGTGCCTCGACCGCCGCCAGCGCGGCACACAGATTGCCGCGGTTGTGGCGTCCTGGAAGCGGCACGTCGCGGGTATCGAACACGGCCGTGTCGCCACGATGCAGGACATCGCCGCGCAGGTGCCAGCCGTCCTCACGCCCGTACCAGCGGACCTCCACCGCGGGGTCCAGGCCGGCAGCCACCGCCGCAAGCGTCGGGTCGGCGGCGTTCATGACGGCCACGCGCGGCCTGGCCCGCGTGACCAGGGCCAGCTTGTCCTCGACATAGCGTGCCTCGCTGCCATGCCAGTCGAGGTGCTCGGGAAAGATGTTGGTGACCACCGCCACGTCGGGCCGCACCCCGCCGGCGGCAACGTCGCCGGTCTGGTAGCTCGACAGCTCCACCGCCCAGGCATCCGCCGTGGCGTCGAGCAGGTCCAGCAGCGGCAGGCCGATATTGCCGGCCAGGGCCGTGCGCACGCCGCCGGCCCGCAACAGGTGCGCGATCAGCGCGGTGGTGGTGGTCTTGCCCTTGGTGCCGGTGACGCAGGCGACGCCGCGTGCGATCCCGTCGTCCCCGCCGCGCTCGCCGAACCACAGTGTGGTCCCGCCAACGAAGACCGTGCCGGCATGCCCGGCCACCAGCGCCTCGGGGCGGTACGGGCTGATGCCAGGCGATTTCACCACCACCTCGAAGGTCGACAGGCGCGCGGCATGGGCTTCGGTCTCGACCGTCAACAGGCCGTCACCAAGCGCGCCGGCCGAAACCGCCTCCTCGGCACTGCAGAACAGGGTCAGCGGCTGCGCCGGCAGCCTCGCGCGCAGCGCGCCGTATGCGGCACGGCCCTCCCGGCCCCAACCCCAGAGCGCGACGCGGCGCCCTTCAAGCTGCGAAATACGCATGCAGGCGGCTCCAGACCGCATCGGGAATGCCATGCTCCGGATCCGGGACCAGCAAGGGTGCGATCGCCAGCTCCGCCCCGTCCAGTTGCGGCAGGACCAGCTGCCGGAAGCGCGCGACCACGGCGTCTTCCCGCCATTCGGGCCGCGCGGCCAGCGCCGCCATCGCCGCGCGTGATTCCCGCGCCTCGCCCACGCACTCGAAGGGCTTGTGGTCGCGGTATTCCATCAACGCGTCATAGCCGGGTATCTGGCCGGCATCGTCGAGGAGGTTGCGCCCGAAGATGCCGACCAGCCGCGGCTTGGGCATGAACGGCGCCAGCGCGAGGAACACGAAGTGGCACTTCGGGCAGACGCCGCACCAGCGGCTGGTGGGACGCTCGCCCAACAGGTGGAAGTTGCGGTTGCAGCTGGAGAACCAGGCGTCGTAGCGGTCGATCTTCGCGAACTGGCGCGCCACCGCCAGTTCGGACAGCGGCCGCAGCAGCGAGTAGTAGCGCAGGTCCGACGCGACCTTTCGGCGCAGGTGCCCGGCCAGCGCGCGCTCGCAGGCCCAGCCCTTGGACCACTGGTGGTTCACCTCGCCGGTCCCTTCGATCAGGCTGCCGTAGCTTGCCGAGCGCTCGTTGGAAAACACCACCTGGTCGGCATCGAGCACCACCGCGGCAAAGGCGAGGATCGCGGAGTTGATCGCGGTCACCGGAATGTGGCCGTTGTACGCGCCCTGGCGGTTGTATTCGAACAGCTCCGGTGCCAGTTGCCGCTGCACGTTGAGCGTCGGCAGGCCGGTGCGCTCGGCACAGGCCGCGATCAGCTGCGAGCCCCCGACCCAGGCCACGGTCTGCCCGATGCCGGCCGCGCGCAGCGCCTCGATGCTGACCAGCGAGTCCTTGCCGCCGCCGATCGCGACCAGGGCGTGGCGGCGCAGGCCGAGCGACCCGGCTTCCGCTGCAGCGCCATCCGCGCCTCCGGTCCCGTCCGCGGCGTCGTGCGGGAAGCGGATGCGGCCATGCAGGTCGAGACCGTTGCGGTAGGCGAATTCGCCCAGGCCCTGGAGGTACAGCTCGTCCAGCAGCGCCGCGGTCGCGCCGTCGATGTCGTAGCCGTCGATGCGGATTTCGCCGGGCACGGCGGCCTTGTAGTAACTGACGCCGGCAACGAGGTGCAACAGGCGCAGCGCCTGCTCCGCTGCCCCGGCACGCGCACCTTCGAGCACGAAGGGCGCACCGGGCAGGGTCACCGTCTCGACCAGCTCCGGGCCGTCGTCGAAGGCATAGACCAGGCGCGCGACGCCGGTGGCGGCATCGAAGCCGCAATCGACGAAACGGAAGGCCCGGACCGCGTCGCGGTCGAACGCGTTGTTCATTCCTTGGTCTCCACGAGCACGCTCTCCATGGGCAGCGCGCGCAGGTTGTAGGTATTGGCCATCGCCATGCCGTAGGCGCCGGCGTCGGCCACCAGCAGCACGTCGCCGGGGGCGGTGTCGGCGGGCAGGAGCCGCTGCTCCCCCAGCACGTCGCCGGACTCGCAGATCGGGCCGACGACGTCGAAGGCCGCCGTCGCACCACCGTCGCCGCGCGAGAGGTTGTGGATGTCATGCCAGGCGTCGTACAGCGTGGGACGCATCAACGCGTTCATGCCGGCATCCGCGCCGACCCGACGGATGCCGCCTTTCTCCACGACCTGGGTCGCGGTCAGCAGCAACACGCCCGATTCGGCCACGAGGAAGCGGCCCGGCTCGATCGCCAGCCGGACACCGGGATAGGCGGCCTTGACGTCGGCCAGGCCCGCGGCCCAGCCCTCGAGGTCGAAGGGCTCGTCGTCCTCGCGGTAGGGAATCGGCAGCCCGCCACCGATATCGATGGTGTCGATGCTGCCGATGCGCAACGCGATGCCGCCCAGTTCGTCGCAGACCTCGCGCCAGTGGTCGGGGGTGTCGACGCCGCTGCCGAGATGCGCGTGCAGGCCGGTGATCCGCATGTCCAGCCGGCGTGCGGCATCGAGGAAGGCGTCGATGCGGTCGACCTGCAGGCCGAACTTCGATGCCAGCCCGCCGGTCACCACCTTCGCGTGGTGGCCATCGCCACGCCCCAGGTCCACGCGCAGCCACAGCGCGCGGCCGCGGAACACCCCGGGCCATTGCTGCAGCGCCTCGACGTTGTCGAGGGTCACGTTGACCCCGCGTCCGAACGCGTCCACGTATTCGCCCACGGGCGCGAAGCTCGGCGTGAACAGCACGCGCGACGGGTCAAGGCCGGGCACCACCTCGAACACATGCGCCAGTTCCCCCGCTGACACGCACTCCAGCCCGAAGCCCTCGTCCACCAGCGCGCGCAGGATGTCCGGGTGCGGGTTGGCCTTGATGGCGAAGAAGCGACGGTCCACGGCGGTGACCGCCTTGAGCTGGCGGGCACGTGCGCGCACCGTGGCGAGGTCGTAGGCGTAACGCGGCGTGCCCGTGGCGGCAAGGGCCAGCAGCTCGTCGCGCCGCCCCTGCCACCAGCGCGCCGGGCGGCGGCGCAACGGCCCTTCGATCTCGCGCCAGCGCGGCCCGAACACAGCCGCGTCGCGTACCGGCATCGCACCGCTGGCGATCAGGCCGTCGTGGATCTCCTGGATCAGCCCGTCGGCATCGGCCTCGTCGATCACGAAGGTCAGGTTGAGGTCGTTCGACGACTGCGAGATCAGGTGCACGCGCTCGCGGTCGAACGTGGCCCACACGCCCGACAGCGTGTGCAGCAGCGAACGCATTCCACGACCGACGAGGGTGATGGCGCTGCAGGGGGCGATCACCTTCAGCCGGCAACTGCGCGCGAGGTCTTCGGACAGCCGCGCGATCACGTCGGTGCTGACCAGGTTCTCGTTCGGATCGAGCGATACGGTGACGTTGGTTTCCGACGAGCCGATCAGGTCGACCGACAGCCCATGGCGGCGGAAGCACTCGAAGACATCGGCCAGGAAGCCGACCTGCTGCCACATGCCCATGGTCTCCATGGACACCAGCACCACGCCGTCGCGGCGGCAGATCGCCTTGACCCCGGGCACGGTGTCCGGGCCGCCGTCGATGCGCGTCCCCGGGAGTTCCGGTCGCGCGGTGTCCAGGATGGCGATCGGCACGCCGGCGTCGCGGCAGGGCTTGATCGCGCGCGGATGGAGGACCTTGGCGCCGGTGGTGCAGATTTCCTGCGCTTCGGCGTAATCGAGCCGGGTGAGCAGGCGTGCATCCGGCACTTCGCGCGGATTGGCGCTGAACATGCCGGGGACGTCGGTCCAGATCTCCACGCCCTCGGCGCCAAGCAGGGCGCCGAAATACGCCGCCGAGGTGTCGGAGCCGCCGCGCCCCAGGATCGCGGTGCCGCCATCCTCGTGGCGCGCGATGAAGCCCTGGGTGAGCAGCATCGGGGCCGACTGCGCGTCGAAGCGTGCGCGCCAGCCGGCATCCGGCTCGCGCCTGCAGGCCACCGAGAGCCGCCGCGCCCATTCGTTCTGGTTGGGCAGCGCGACCGCCTGCAGCCAGTCGCGCGCATCGCACCAGCCGAAGTCGAGGCCGCTGGCACGCAGGTAGGCCGCGCCCAGCGTGGACGACAGCAGCTCGCCCTGCGCCAGCACGTCCGCCTGCCAGTCGAGCGGGCGGCGCGCAGCGCGGGGCTCGGCCACAAGGGTGCGGAGCACGTCCAGGCGCTCGTCGACGACGGCGGGATCCAGGCCGAGCGCCGCGGCGAATGCGAGGTGGCGCTCCGCCAGCGCGTCGGCCTGCCCACGCGCATCGCCCAGGCCCTCGCTGATCGCGGTCAATGCATTGGTGACGCCCGACAGCGCGGACACCACGACCAGCACGCGGCGGCCGGCGGCACGCTCCACGGCCAGGCGGCCGATGGTGTCCCAGCGCGCGCGCTGCGAGACCGAGGTGCCGCCGAACTTCAGCACGATCCAGCGATCGGATCCGGGATTGGAAGGCATGGGCGGTCCGGTGGGCCGGAAACGGGCAGGACCGGCGATTCTAGCGCCGCGGCGGCCGCCCGGTACCGGCGCCGCTACACTGGCGCGCCCCGCGATGGACCCCGCGATGCCAGCCTGCCCCTACGTCCAGCTCGATGTCTTCGGTGACCGCCCCGGCGCCGGCAATCCGCTGGCCGTCGTTCCCGATGCCCGCGGCCTCAACGACGCCGACATGCAGGCGATCGCGCGCTGGACACGCCTGCCGGAAACCACCTTCGTATTCCCGGCGCCCACCGCGAGCGCCGATTACGCCGTGCGCATCTTCAGCCCGCGCCGCGAAGTGCCGTTCGCCGGGCATCCCAGCGTCGGCACCGCGCACGTCCTGCTCGACCGCGGCCTGGTGGCACCGCGCGATGGCCTGCTGGTGCAGTCCTGCGCCGTCGGCGAACTGCCGCTGCGCGTCGATGGCGAGGGTCGCAGGCGCACCGTGGCCGTGCGCACACCGCGTGCGAGCGTGGTCGACGTGGCCGCGGCCGGCGACGCGCGGCTGCGCGACGCGTTGTCGGGCCTGGCCGGCGGTGCGTTGCCGCCGGTCCTGATGGATGGCGGCCGGCGCTGGTGGCTGGCCGAGCTGCGCGACGAGGCAGAGTTGCGTTCGGCCGTGCCCGACTGGGCCGCGATCGTTGCGCTGGCCGAAGCCAGCGGCGCGATGGGCCTGTGCGTCTTCGCCCGCAGCCACCACCCGGTGTACCACCTGGCGGTGCGTGCCTGGGTGGGTGCGACCGGTCCGTTCGAGGACGTCGCCTCGGGTGCCGCGAACGCCACGCTTGCCGCGTGGCTGGCATCGCGCGACGCACTCCCGGGCAGCGGCGGTGCCTACCGCATCAGCCAGGGCCGCGAGGTCGGCCACGACGCCATCATCGAACTCCGCGTCGACGCCGACGGCGAGGTCTGGTCCGGCGGCCGCGCGCGCAGCGTGGTGAGCGGCACGCTCGACTGGTAACTGCGCGAGGGCGGCCGCCCCGGAATTCATTCCGCTTCGTACACCGGCCTGCCGTCGACCCAGGTCGACCGCACCTTGAGATCGTCCAGCTCGCTGCCCTCGACCGCCAGCGGATCCCGGTCGAGCAGCACGAAGTCAGCGCGCAGCCCCGGCGCGAGCCGCCCCACCCGGTCCTCGTCGAACGCCGCCCAGGCCGCGCCGGCGGTGAATCCGTGCAGCGCCTCGGCCGCGGTCAGCACCTGCCCGGGCAACCAGCCTCCAGGCGGCGTGCCGTGCACATCCTGCCGCGTGACCGCGGCCAGTAGACCCAGGCGCGGATCGGCGAACTCGACCGGGAAATCCGAACCCAGCGCGAGCGGGACACCGGCTTCGACGAAGCTGCGCCACGCGTACGCACCGGCCAGGCGTTCCTCGCCCAGGCGCTCACCGGCCCAGGGCATGTCGGACGTCGCATGCGTCGGCTGCATCGACGCCACCAGGCGCAAGCCGGCAAAGCGCTGGATGTCGCCGGGTGCGATCACCTGGGCGTGTTCGATCCGCCAGCGGTGGTCGCCCGACGCCGCATCACCCAGGACCTTCGCATAGGTGTCGAGCACGATGCGGTTGCCGCGGTCGCCGATGGCGTGCGTCGCCACCTGCAAGCCGCACGCCTGCGCGCGACGCACGGCTGCGGCGAAGTCCTCTTCGTTCTGCACCAGCAGGCCACGGTTGCCCGGGTCGTCGCTGTAGTCCTCGATCAGGGCGGCGCCGCGGCTGCCCAGCGCGCCATCGATCATCAGCTTGACGCCACGCATGTCCAGTCGGCCGGACGCATGGCGGTAGGCACCATCGCGGCACAGCACGTCGATCGCGTCGGCACCGCGGCTGGCATAGGCCTGCACGCGCACGCTGAGCGCGCCACGGTCGGCAAAGCGCTTCATGAGCGCGAAGTCGCCATCGCTGCTGCCCATGTCGTGCACGCCGGTGAGCCCGAGGCTCGCCACGTGTTCCAGCGCACGGGCGAAGGCCTGCTCCTGCCACTGCAGGTCCGGTTCCGGGGCGGCGGCGTAGACCAGGCTGGCCGCCATGTCGATGAAGACACCGGTCGGCCGGCCGTCCTCGCGCAGGACCAGGCCACCCTCGGGTTGCCAGTCGCCGGAGAGGTCGCGCTCGATCGCGCGCATCGCGGCGCTGTTGGCCCAGGTGGCGTGGCCGTCGACGCGCTCGAGCACCACCGGGCGGTCGGGGAACGCGGCGTCGAGCACCGCCGCGGTCGGGAACGCGGACTCCGGCCACAGGTTCTGGTCCCAGCCACGGCCCATCAGCCACGCACCGGCCGGAAGGTCCCGGGCAAAGGCCTGCAGGCGCTCGACGATCTCGCCGGTGCTGCGCGCGCCGACGAGGTCGGCCTGCATCAGCGCATGCCCGAGGCCGACCAGGTGCGCATGTGCATCGATGAGCCCGGGCACGACGGTGGCATCGCCGACATCGATGCGCTCCGCGTCCGGGTGCCGGCCTGCGAGTTCCGCCGCGTCACCGACGGCGATGATCCGGCCGTTGGCATCCCACACCATCGCCGTGGCGACGGGGACGGATGTGTCCGAGGTATGGATGCGCGCCCCGGTGAGCAGGCGCCCGCCATCGGCGGCGACGGCAGCCGGGGGCAGCGCCAGCAGGACGCCCGCTGCAAGCGGGGCAAGGGATGCGGGGATGACGTGGCGCATGCGGCGGGCTCCGTGGAAGACCCGCCGACTATGTCCACGATCATTCCCGGGGGCAATGCCGCGCCGTCAGGACAGCAGTTCGGCCTCGAGCGTGATCGGTACCGCCGACAGGGCCTTCGACACCGGGCAGTTGGTCTTGGCGTCGTCGGCCACGGCGCGGAACTTCGCCTCGTCGATCCCCGGCACGCGTGCCTTCGTGAAAAGACGGATGGCGCTCATGGTCGGCCCGCCTTCCATCGACAGATCGACCTCGGCGCGCGAGTCGAGCGACTCGGCCGGGTGCCCGGCCTCGGCCAGCGCATTGGCCAGCGCCATGGTGAAGCAGCCCGCGTGCGCGGCCGCGATCAGCTCTTCGGGGTTGGTGCCCTTCCCGTCGCCGAAGCGGCTGTTGAAGCCGTAGCGCGTGTCCTGCATCAGGCCACTGGCCGGCGTGCTGATGGTCCCGCGACCGGATTTGAGGTCGCCTTCCCAGCGTGCGGTGGCCTTGCGCGAGATACCCATGTCCTGCTCCTGGAGTGCGTGTGGGCCTGCCATCCTGGCCGCGCCGCCGTTACGCGGGCGTTTGCCGCGCGGCATGCTGCGTCGCAACGCGACGGCCGTGCGAGCCGCGCGCTACTGTGCGGTTCCGCCATGACCGCCCGCCGCTCGCAGGCCCGGTCGCAGCATGCGACGGACAGCCATGACGTCCTTTCCATCCCAGCCAGGGAGAAACGGACCCATGTCCCACGCAACCGAAGACATCCGCAACGTGGCCCTCGCAGGCCACCCGGGCGCCGGCAAGACCACGCTGTTCGAAGCCCTGCTGCATGCCGGCGGCGCGATCCAGGCGGCAGGCAGCATCGAACGCGGCAACACGGTGTCGGACTCCGATCCACAGGAGCGCAGCCGCGGCCATTCCATCGACGCCGCCATCGCGTCCATCGACCACCGCACCCGCGACGGCGCCCGGGTCCACGTCAACCTGCTCGATACGCCGGGCTATCCGGACTTCCGCGGGGCGGCGCTTTCAGCGCTGTCGGCGGTCGACACCGTCGCGGTGGTGGTCGACGCCGCCACCGGCATCGGCCATGGCACTCGCCGGATCATGGAGCATGCCGCCGGCCGCGGCCTCTGCCGCGCGATCATCGTCAATCGCATCGACGCCGAAGGCGCCGACTGCGCGCGCCTTGTCGAAGAGCTGCGCGAAGCGTTCGGGCCGGTGGTCCTGCCGGTGAACCTGCCGGCCGGGGGCGGCGCGCGCGTGCTCGACTGCTTCTCCGGCGACGGCGGCGACAGCGACCTCGGCCCCGTGGCCGGATGGCACCGCCGCATCCTGGACCAGGTCGTCGAAGTCGACGAGTCGGTCATGGAGCATTACCTCGACGGGGGCGAAGGCTCGCTCGGCCGCCAGGAGCTGCACGATGCCTTCGAGCAATGCCTGCGCGAAGGCCACCTGGTGCCGGTCCTGTTCGCCTCCGCGCGATCAGGTACCGGCATCGCGGAGCTGCTGGAGGCGATCGCAACCCTGTTCCCGCATCCGGGCGAGGCGAACCCGCCGCCCTTTCGCCGCGGCGAGGGCGAGGCGGCCGAGCCCGTGGCCTCGCACCCCGATCCGGCCGCGCACGTGATCGCCGACATCTTCAAGATCGTCAACGACCCCTTCGTCGGCAAGCTCGGCATCTTCCGCGTGTACCAGGGAACCGTGCGGCGTGACCAGCAACTGTTCGTCGACGATGGCCGCAAGCCGTTCAAGGTCGCCCACCTCTACCGCATCCAGGGCCGCGACCACATCGAAATCGACCAGGCCGTGCCCGGCGACATCGCCGCCGTGGCGAAGGTCGATGAACTGCACTTCGACGCCGTCCTGCACGACAGCCACGACGAGGACCATATCCACCTGGCCCCCATGGCCTATCCGCAGCCGATGTCCGGCCTGGCGGTCGAGGCCGGCAGTCGCGGCCAGGAACAGAAGCTCGCCACTGCGCTGCACCGCCTATCGGAAGAGGATCCCTGTTTCCGCGTGGAACAGGATCCCGACACCCACGAGACCGTGGTCCGTGGCCTTTCGGAGCTGCACCTGCGCATCCAGCTCGAGCGCCTGCGCGAGCGCCACGGCGTGGACGTGCAGTCGCGCCCGCCACGCATCGCGTATCGCGAAACCGCCGGCAGCGTGGCCGACGGGCATCACCGCCACAGGAAGCAGACCGGAGGAGCGGGCCAGTTCGGCGAGGTCATGCTGCGCGTGGAGCCCTTGCCGCGCGGCGCCGGCTTCGAGTTCGTGGACGAGGTCAAGGGCGGGACCATCCCCGGGCAGTTCATCCCGGCGGTGGAGAAGGGTGTGCGCCAGGCGATGGCGGGCGGTGCGGTGGCCGGCTATCCGATCCAGGACATCCGCGTGACCGTGCACGACGGCAAGCACCATCCGGTCGACAGCAAGGAGGTCGCGTTCGTCACCGCGGGCCGCAAGGCCTTCCTCGATGCCATGGCCAGGGCGACACCCACGCTGCTCGAGCCGATCGTGGACCTGGTCGTGACCGCGCCGGACGCACACATGGGCGACATCAGCGGCGGGCTGGCCGGCAGGCGCGCGCGCATCGTCGGCACCGATGCGGCACGCGGTGGCGACATCGTGGTCAAGGCGCAGGTGCCGCTATCGGAACTCGACGGGTATGCCGCCGAACTGCAGTCGGTCACGGCCGGCCGCGGGCGCTATTCGCTCGACTTCAGCCACTACGAGCCGGTGCCGGCGCATGTGCAGCAGAAGCTCGCCGCTGCCTGGCATCCGGGCCGGGAAGACGACTGACCCCCCGCATGCGACGCGAATCGCCGCGAAACCCGTGGTTTTATGCGGGTTCCCACTTGGCGCGGCCCCGGGCATGCCCTACATTGCGTTTGCCGACGGGGTCGGCCGACATCCCACCTACCGATAACGGAATCACACTCACATGGCGAAGAAAGCAACCAAGGCGGTGAAGAAGGCCGCCCCGAAGAAGGCCGCCACCGCTGCCAAGCCGGCCGCTCCGAAGGCGATCAAGGAAACCCTGACGAAGTCGGGCCTGGTGGCGCACATCGCCGAGTCGACCGGGCTTGCGCCGAAGGACGTGCGTGCGGTGCTCGCCTCGCTCGAAGGCGCGGTGCATGGTTCGATCAGCAAGAAGGGCGTCGGCAGCTTCACCCTGCCCGGCCTGCTGAAGATCACCTCGGTCAAGGTGCCGGCCAAGCCGAAGCGCAAGGGCATCAACCCCTTCACCAAGGAAGAGCAGTGGTTCGCCGCCAAGCCGGCTTCGGTCAAGGTCAAGGTGCGTCCGCTGAAGAAGCTCAAGGACGCCGCGGCCTGATCGCGACGCACCAGGCTCCACCACTCCCGGGACGGCTCAGGCCGTCCCGGGTCGTTTCAGGGCCCGCAACGGCTTCGAAACGCGCACTCGTGCATGCTCGGGGTGTCGGCACCGGCCGGCCATCCCCAACGCATGGACCTGGAACGCGCATGAACCTGCAAGGCTTTCTCGACCACCTGCTGAAGTCCCAGTCGCCCGGCACGCCGGGAAGCTCCTCGCCCGCCGGCGGCCTGCTCAACGCCGACTTCGGAAAGGGTGCACTCACCGGCGGCGCGCTCGGGTTGCTGCTCGGCAAGAACAAGACCACGCGCAAGCTCGCCACCTACGGGGGCCTCGCGGCGATCGGCGTCATGGCCTACCGCGCCTACGGCGACTACAGGGCGCAACAGGGCGCCGCCACGGTGGAGCCGCGGACCGTCGACCGGCTGCCCTCCCCGGAAGCCGCGCTGCATAGCGAAGCGATCCTGCGCGCCCTGGTCGGCGCGGCGAAGGCCGACGGCCATATCGACGCGCGCGAGCGCGACGTGATCGAAGGCGAGTTCGCGCGTCTCAGTCCCGACCGCGAAGTGCAGCAGTGGCTGCACGCCGAACTGGCCAAGCCGCTCGACCCGGCCGAGGTGGCGCGCGCGGCGACCACGCCCGAAATGGCCGCCGAGATGTACCTCGCCAGCCTGCTGGCCGCCGACGAGCAGAGCTTCATGGAGCGCGCCTACCTGGACGAGCTCGCGCGCCAGCTCAAGCTCGACGACGAACTGCGCCAGCGGCTGGAGCGCGAGCTGCAACGCAGCTGACATGCGGGCCCTGCTCCGCCTGCTCGTCTGGCTGCTGGTCCTGGCCGCGCTTGCCGTGGTGGCGGACTGGGCCTGGCACCAGCCCTTCATGGACAGGCCGCGCACGCTGTGGGAACTCTCGTGCATGCCACCGCCCGTCGCGGTGGCGATGCCCGTGGCAGGCGTGGAGGCACGCGCGGTCGCCGACACCTTCGGCGCGCCGCGTGGCGCCGACCGCTCCCACGAGGGCGTCGACATCTTTGCCACGCGCGGCACCGACGTCGTGAGCGCGACGCTCGGCGTGGTGTCGTCCGTGCGCGAAGGTGGCCTGGGCGGTCGCCAGGTCTGGGTGCTGGGTCCAGGGGGCCAACGCCATTACTACGCGCACCTGGACGACTGGGCGCCGGGACTCGCGGCGGGGGACGTCGTGTATCCGGGCAGCGTGCTCGGCAGCGTGGGCGACACCGGCAATGCGCGCGGCACGCCACCCCACCTGCATTACGGCATATACGGCGCCGGTGGCGCCATCGACCCGCTCCCGCTGCTGCGCGCGGGCACGGAGCCGGGTGCCGCCGCGAAGGACACGCGCGCACCGTGATCGACGCAGGCCTTCGCTTGGCGCTAGGCTTCGGCGGGTCGCGCTGGCGCGCACGCTGAAGGGATGGCCGATGGACAAGCGCTTCTGGATCTGCGGAATCGTGGTGGCGGCGGCCGCGCTGATCCTTGGCATGCTTGTCCATGGCGTCTTGCTGCGCGCCGACTACCAGGCCATGGCCGTGCTCTACCGCACGCAGGACGAGGCCACCGCACATGCGGGCTGGATCCTGCCCGCCTACCTCATGCTCGGCCTGGCGATGACCTGGCTGTACCGGCGGATGCCGGCCAGCGACGGCGTCGACCTGCGGCGCGGTGCGCGCTTCGGGCTCGCGGTCGCGCTGGTGTCGTTCGTGCCCTGGCACATGCTCGCCTTCGTGGCCCAGCCGCTGCCGCTGTCGATGATGCTGCGCCAGGCGGGCCTCGACCTGGTCGCAATGGTGCTGCTGGGCATGCTGCTGGCCTGGCTGCAGCCACACCGTCGCGTGCTGCTGCCGCTGCCCTGAGACCACGCCCTGACGGGGTGTTCATCGGCCGACGGTATCGTACGGGCGGCCCCCGTTCCTCCATCACCGCATGATCCGCTTCCCGCTCGCAAGCGTCCTGATATGCGCCCTGCTCACCGCCTGCGGTGGCGGTGCCGAAGACGATGTATCGCCGGCCGCTGCGGCGGGCGGCGCGCAGGTCGATCCCCTGCCCGCGCCGCAACTCGCCGCGGGATCGGTGACCGGCATGCCGGACGGCCCCGGACCGGGGGAGGTGCCGCTCGGCGGACAGCCCCTGGAGACCCCGGACCTGCCTGATGGCGTGGAACCACCTGGCGCGGTGTCACCGGACGGCGTCGCGATGGTGGTCCCGATACCGGGCATGCCACACGGGGACGGCTTGCCGCCGCTCGAGGACGAGCCCGAAGCCGGGCTCACGAACGCGGTCCAGCCGCAGATCGCCGTGGGCGGACCGCCTCCGGATGCGTCGCCGGCGGTCGCGCCGGGCCAGGCCACTACGACTGCGCCGGAGCCGTCCGCCGCCGATGCGGTGGCGGTGGTGCGCGACTATTACGCCGCGATCTCGTCCGGCGACCACGGCCGCGCCTATGCGCTCTGGTCCGACGGTGGGCGCAGCAGCGGCCAGACGCCGCAGCAGTTCGCCGCCGGATTCGCCGGCACGCGCACGGCCAGGGTGCAACCGGGTGAGCCGGGGACCGTGGAGGGCGCGGCCGGTTCGCGCTACGTGGAGGTGCCGGTCTCGGTCACGACGACGGATACCGAAGGCCGGGAGCAGCGTTACGTGGGTACGTACGTGCTGCGCCGCGCGGCGGTGGACGGCGCGACCGCCGGCCAGCGCTCCTGGCGCATCGCCTCGGCGGAGCTGCGCGAATACCAGCCCTGATGCCGGCGCGCGCCTCGAGGGCGCGCGCGGGCCATGGCGTTCTCAGCGCTTCGGCTGCAGCAGCGTCCCGGTGCACTTCTTCGAGCCGCAACGGCAGGCCCAGAGCTTCTTGAGCTTGGGCGTATAGCGCTCCTCGAGGACGATGCCGTAGTTGTAGGTCAGCTCCTCACCCGGCTTGATCCGGCGCAAGGCCTCGATGAAGACCTTGTCCCTGTCCTTGCGGCCGTGCTCGTCCTCTTCCACCACCGCCTCGCAGTTGGGCGAGCAACTGTGGTTGATCCAGCGCGCCACGCCGCTGTCGAAATTGCCGTCGATGACGTATTCGTCGTTGAGGGTGAAGAGGAAGGTGTGGCCGTTCTCCTCCTCGCCGCCGTACTCCTCGTCCACTTCCTCGTGCGTGCGCAGCCGGCCCCTGTAGCGGATGATGCGTTCGCCCTTCTCGATCTGGACATTGGCGAAGACGCCATTGCCGTGGATCTCGGACCGGCGCGCCACGATCTTCCTCTGCTTCCTCGTCTTCTCGGACTTGTCCTGGCTGGCCATCGGCGGCGTTCGTCTCGCGGCGGAAAGGGGCATTGTGGCCGCGTGCCGGTGGCGGCGCCACTGTGAGGCAGGTCCCGGGCCACGGGGCGTCGGGACGCACCGTTCAGCGCGCGGCTTGGACCGCGGAGGTGCAAAAGCGTACAATTTCGGTCCTGATTGAAGGACCTTGCCCCCGATGCTCCGCGTCACCCGCCTGACCGACTACGCCACCGTGGTGCTGACCGTGCTCGCGGTCGAGCGCGAGCGCGTGCTGAGCGCGGCCGAACTGGCCGAGCGCTCGGGGCTGGAGCCGCCGACGGTGAGCAAGGTGCTGCGTCCGCTGGCACAGGCGGGGCTGCTGCAGACCTTCCGCGGCGCGCATGGCGGCTACCGCCTCTCGCGTTCGCCCGAGGAGATCAGCCTGATCGCCATTGTCGAGGCCATGGAAGGGCCGTTGGCAATGACCGAATGCAGCCTCGAAGACACCAGTTGCGGCATCGCCGGCCAGTGTGGCGCACGCGCCAACTGGCGGCGCATCAATGACATCGTCGCCGACGCCCTCCGTGGCGTCAGCCTGGCGCAGATGCTGGAACCGCCGCCCCACCCCGAGCCAGGGGCCGGGGCCACGCGCCGCATCCCCGCCCGCCTCGCCACCGCATGATTACTAGGCAGCCCGACATGGCCACCCAGACCGACACCATCCTCGAAGAACCCATCGCCAACCGTGAGATCCACGAGCAGCTCGGCCGGCGCTACGAAGCCGGTTTCGTGACCGACATCGAGTCCGACTCGCTGCCGCCCGGCCTCGACGAGGACGTGATCCGCGCGCTCTCGGCCAAGAAGAACGAACCCGAGTGGATGACCGAATGGCGCCTGGCGGCCTATCGCCACTGGCTGACCATGCCGGTGCCGCACTGGGCCAAGCTTTCGATCGCACCGATCGATTTCCAGGCGCTGTCGTACTACTCGGCGCCGAAGGGCCCGAAGTACAAGTCGCTCGACGAAGTGCCGCAGGAACTCCTGGACACCTACGACAAGCTGGGCGTGCCGCTGCACGAGCGCGCGCGCCTGGCCGGTGTGGCGGTCGACGCGGTGTTCGACTCGGTCTCGGTCGGCACCACCTTCCGCAAGGAACTGGCCGAGAAGGGCGTGATCTTCTGCTCGATGTCCGAGGCCATCCAGGAATACCCCGAGCTGGTGCGCAGGTACCTCGGCACCGTGGTGCCGGTGGGCGACAACTACTTCGCCGCGCTGAACTCGGCCGTGTTCTCGGACGGCTCCTTCGTGTTCATCCCCAAGGGCGTGCGCTGCCCGATGGAGCTGAGCACCTATTTCCGCATCAATGCCGGCCACACCGGACAGTTCGAGCGCACGCTGATCATCGCCGAGGAACGCTCGCACGTGTCCTATCTCGAGGGTTGCACGGCGCCCATGCGTGACGAGAACCAGTTGCACGCGGCGGTGGTCGAGCTGGTGGCACTGGACGACGCCGAGATCAAGTATTCGACGGTGCAGAACTGGTATCCCGGCGACGAGAACGGCGTCGGCGGCATCTACAACTTCGTGACCAAGCGCGCCGAATGCCGCGGCGCGCGCAGCAAGGTGGTCTGGGCGCAGGTGGAGACCGGCTCGGCGATCACCTGGAAGTATCCGAGTTGCGTGCTGCTGGGCGATGACTCCTCGGGCGAGTTCCACTCCGTCGCGCTCACCCACCACCGCCAGCAGGCCGATACCGGCACCAAGATGATCCACCTTGGCAAGCGCACCAAGTCGAAGATCGTCAGCAAGGGCATCAGCGCCGGCCGCGGGCAGAACACCTACCGCGGCCTGGTGAAGATCGGCTCCGGTGCGGAAGGCGCGCGCAACTACACCCAGTGCGACAGCCTCCTGATCGGCAAGGAGTGCGGCGCGCACACCTTCCCCTATATCGAAGTGAAGCACCCCGGCGCGACCGTCGAGCACGAGGCCACCACCTCCAAGATCAGCGACGACCAGATGTTCTATTGCCGCAGCCGCGGGCTGGGCGAGGAGGACGCGGTCAGCCTGATCGTCGACGGCTTCTGCAAGCAGGTCTTCCGCGAGCTGCCGATGGAGTTCGCGGTGGAGGCCAAGAAGCTGCTCGAGGTGAGCCTCGAGGGGTCGGTGGGCTGAGGTGCACGCGTCGCCGCCACGGCGACGCCCGCGGGATCACGGAATTCCGGGCTGGCCCGCGCGGCCTGCCCTTCAAAACACACACGGGAACACCATGCTGAAGATCACCAACCTGCACGCCACCGTCGGCGGCGACCGCGAAATCCTCAAGGGCCTCGACCTGGACGTGAAGCCGGGCGAGGTGCACGCCATCATGGGGCCGAATGGCGCCGGCAAGTCGACGCTCGGCAACATCATCGCCGGGCGCGACGGGTACGACGTCACCGGCGGCAGCGTCGAGTTCGGCGGGGCCGACCTGCTGGCGCTGGAGCCGGAGGAGCGCGCCGCCGCCGGCGTCTTCCTCGCCTTCCAGTACCCGGTCGAGATCCCGGGCGTGAACAACACCTATTTCCTGCGCAGCGCGCTCAATGCGCAGCGCGTTGCGCGCGGCGAGCCCGAACTCGACTCGATGCAGTTCCTGAAGGTGGTGCGCGAGAAGCTCGGCGTGCTGCACCTGGACGACAAGCTGCTGCACCGCGGCGTCAACGAGGGCTTCTCGGGCGGCGAGAAGAAGCGCAACGAGATCTTCCAGATGGCGGTACTGGAGCCGAAGCTGGCCATCCTCGACGAGACCGACTCCGGCCTCGACATCGATGCCCTGCGCCAGGTCGCCGATGGCGTCAACGCGCTGCGCTCGCCGGATCGTGCCTTCCTTGTGATCACCCATTACCAGCGCCTGCTCGAATACATCAGGCCGGACTACGTGCACGTGCTTGCCGACGGCCGCATCGTCGAGTCGGGTGGCCCGGAGCTGGCGCTGCGCCTGGAGCAGCAGGGTTACGAGTGGCTGCGCGAGCGCAAGGTGCCCGAGGTGGTGGCCTGATGCCCGCATTGCTCGACTCACTTGCCACCGGCTTCGCTGGCGACGGCGCCCGCAAGGCCGCGCTCGACGCGGTACTGCGCGACGGCCTGCCGCATGCGCGCAGCGAAGCCTGGAAGTACACCTCGCTGCGTGCGCTCGAGCGCCGCGGCTTCTCGCCCTCGCCCCTGCCGCACGGTCCGGTGGACCCGGCCCTGGTGGCCGGCATCCCGGCCCCGCGCCTGGTCTTCGTCAATGGCCGCCATGACCCGGCACTGTCCGACAGTACCGGCCTGCCCGAAGGCGCACGCCTGCTGACCATGGCCGAAGCCCTGGCCTCCGCCGACCCGCGCGAGGCCAACGTGCTGTCGCGCAGCTACGAACGCGCCGACGAGGTCTTCGCGCGCCTCAACGCCGCGCTCGCAGAGGACGGCGCCGTGCTTCGCATCGCCGAAGGAGTGGCGGTCGACGCCCCGGTGCACCTGGTCTTCATCGGCATGGCGGCCGAAGGCGACCTCGCCTGGCATGCACGCCACCTGCTGGAGCTGCGCCGCGGCGCGTCGGCCACCGTGGTCGAACACCATGTCGCCGGCGGCGCGCACGCGCACCTGGGCAATGCCATCGCGCACGTGCACGTGGCCGCGGGTGCGTCGCTGCGCCATGCCCGCGTGCAGGACGAGTCCGACCGCGCGACGCTGTTCACGCGGACCGACGCCGTGCTCGCACGCGAGTCCAGCTACCGCCGGCTCGACCTGGAAATGGGCGGGGCGCTCTCGCGCCACGAACTCAATGTCCGCCTGGAAGGCGAACGGGCCGAACTGGTCGCCAACGGGGTGCTGCTGGCCTCGGGCCGCCGCCATCTGGATACCCGCCTGGGCATCGACCACATCGCGCGCGACACCCGCTGCGAGCTGGGCTGGCGCGGCATGGCCGCGGGCCGCGGCCGCGCGGTGTTCCACGGTGGCATCGAGATCCGCAAGGGCGCCGACGGCACCGATGCCAGGCTGTCGAACAAGAACCTGCTGCTGTCGGAGACGGCCGAGATCGATACCCAGCCGGTGCTGGTGATCCACGCCGACGAGGTCACCGCCGCGCACGGCGCGACCGTCGGCCAGCTCGACGACAACGCCATGTTCTACCTGCGCTCGCGCGGCATGCCCGAGGCGCAGGCGCGTGCGCTGCTGACCGCCGCCTTCGTGCGCGAGCCGCTGGTCTCGGTGGTGCAGACGCCGGCGATCCGCGAGCGCCTGGAAGCCTGGCTGGACCGGGCGATCGCGGCCCAGGCGCTCGCATGAGCGCGGCCGTGGCGGCCGACATCGACTGGGACCGTATCCGTGGCGACTTCCCGCTGCTGCAGCGGGAGGTGCACGGCAAGCCGCTGGTCTACCTGGACTCGGCCAACACCGGGCAGAAGCCGGCTGCGGTGATCGAGGCGGTCGACGGGTTCTACCGCCGGCACAACGCCAACGTCAGCCGCGCCGTTCACCAGCTCGGCAGCGAGGCCACCGAGGCCTATGAAGGCGCGCGCGCGAAGCTCGCGCGCTTCATCAATGCGCGCCCCGACGACCTGGTGCTGACCAGCGGCACCACCTTCGCGATCAACCTGGTGGCCTACTCCTGGGCGCTGCCGCAGCTCAAGGCGGGCGACATCATCCTGATCACGCGCATGGAGCACCACGCCAACATCGTGCCCTGGCAGCTCGTTGCCGGGCGCACCGGCGCGCGCGTGCAGGTGGTCGACCTGCTGCCGGACGGCAGCCTGGACCTGCAGCAGCTGTACGCGGCCATGACCGGCGCGGTGAAGCTGCTTGCGGTCGGCCATGTCAGCAACGTCCTGGGCACCGTCAATCCGGTGGTGGAGATCTGCCGCGAGGCCCGCCGCCGCGGCATCGTCACCGTGGTCGATGGCTCGCAGGCGCTGCCGCACCGGCCGGTCGACGTGGCCGCCATCGGTTGCGACTTCTACGCGCTGACCGGCCACAAGATGTGCGCCCCCACCGGCACCGGCGCGCTGTGGGCACGGCGCGAACACCTCGCGGCCATGCCGCCCTTCATTGGCGGCGGCGAGATGATCCGCGAGGTGCGGCTCGATGGCGGCACGGTGTTCAACGACCCGCCGCGCAAGTTCGAGGCAGGCACGCCGAACATCGCCGGCTTCGTCGGGTTGGGCGCGGCGGTCGACTACCTGTCGGCCATCGGCATGCAGCATGTCGAGGCGCGCGAGCAGGCACTCCTCGCCCACCTGCACGAGGAACTGGCGCAGGTCGAAGGCATGCAGGTGTACGGCACGGCACCGGGGAAGGCGGCGGTGGTGTCGTTCGCGATCGAGGGCGTGCATTCGCACGACCTCGCCACCCTGCTCGACCTTGAAGGCGTGGCCGTGCGCTCGGGCCAGCACTGTGCCCATCCGCTGCTCGAGTGGCTGGGCGTGAGCGCCACATGCCGCGCCTCGCTCGCGTTCTACAACACCCACGCCGAAATCGAGACCTTCATCGCGGCGCTGCGCAAGGTCCGCCGGCTGCTGGCGTGAGCCCGCGGCGCGACGGCACAATCGCCGGATGACCGCACTCGAATTCCGCACCGCAACGCCTGCCGACGTCGATGCCATCGTCGTGCTGGTCACCCGTGCCTACCGCGGCGAGGCCAGCCGCGCCGGCTGGACCACCGAAGCCGACCTGCTGGACGGCGACCGCATCGACGCCGATATCCTGCGCGCCGACATCGCACGCCCGCGGAGCCGCGTGGTGCTGGGCCTTGGCGGGGGCGCGCTGCTGGCCTGCGCGCATGTCGCCGACCTCGGCGGCCGGGCCTACTTCGGCATGTTCGCGGTGGAGCCGACCTGCCAGGGCGCAGGCCTCGGCCGCGCCACGCTCGCCGAGTGCGAACGCATCGCGCGCGATGAGTGGAAGCTTCCCGGGATGCAGATGACGGTGATCGACCTGCGCGAGGAACTGATCGCCTGGTACGGGCGCCTGGGCTATCGCCGCACCGGCGAGTACCACCCCTTTCCTTATGGCGACACCCGCTTCGGCATCCCGAAGCGCGACGACCTCCGTTTCGAAGTCCTGGAGAAGCCGCTTTGAGCCACACTTGGACCTTTGTCTGCGGCAGCGACGAGCTGCTGCCGGGCGAGATGCGCAGCGCCTTCGACGAGGTCACGGGCGCGCCGATCCTCGTGCTCAACCTCGATGGGGAGCTGTACGCGCTCGAGGACACCTGCAGCCACGAGGACTTCGAGCTTTCGGCGGGCGACTTCGATCCGGCCAGCGGCACCATCGAATGCGTGCTGCACGGCGCGAAGTTCGACGTCCGGGACGGCCGCGCGCTGTGCGCGCCGGCCTACGAGCCGGTGGCGAAGTTCCCGGTGAAGCGCGACGACGACGGTATCTGGGTCCGCGACGACCGCGACTGACGGCACCCGGGCGTCGGCGGTCTGGAAACGCCCCGGCCACCTCACCGACCGCGCGTCTTGCGCATGTGAATGGTTCTCATTACGATACCGCATTCACGCAGACCGGAGCCCATGGGAGTCCGGTCCACGCCAGCCCCGTCCAGCAGCCGCCAGTGACGCCCGGCCCGCACGCACCCACACCGGAGCCACACGTCGATGACCCTGCCCGCTGCCCGTCCGCGGGGGAGCCGCATCCCCGCGCGCACCCTGCTGTTCGCCTCGATCGCCGCCCTGCTGCCGCTGCACCCCGCCGCGGCCCAGGACGCCATGCCCCTCGGCAGCACCGCCGCCACCGACTTCGACACCATCGTCGTGACCGCGGCGGGCTTCGAGCAGAAGATCACCGACGCCCCGGCGAGCATCAGCGTGGTCACGCGGCAGGAACTGGCGACGCGCCCCTACATCACCCTGATCGATGCGGTACGCGACCTCGAGGGCGTGGATGTCGGCGAGACGTCGGACAAGACCGGCCAGAAGACCATCAGCATGCGCGGCATGGGGCCGGACTACACGCTGATCCTCATCGACGGCCGCCGCCAGAACAACCACGGCGACATCTACCCCAACAGCTTCGGCGGCAACCAGTTCAACCACATCCCGCCGCTGGACATGATCGAGCGCATCGAGGTCATCCGTGGCCCGGCGTCCACCCTCTACGGCGCCGACGCCCTGGGTGGCGTCATCAACATCATCACCCGCAAGGTCAGCGACCGCTGGCGCGGCTCGGCCACGGTCTCCAGGAACTTCCAGGAGAACGACGAGTTCGGCACCGACAGCACGCTTGACTTCGCGCTGATGGGCCCGCTGGTGGAGGGCGTGCTGGGCCTCGGCGTGCGCGGCTCGTGGTACGAGCGCGACGCCTCGACGCCCGAATACGAGCTGATCACCGCGCCGGACGGCACCCGGTTCGAGCGCTCGCTCGGCTTCGGTGGCGGCGGCAAGACGGTCGACAACACGAATCGTTCGGCGGGCGTCACGCTCAGCTGGACCCCCAGCGAATACCAGAGCCTGGTCTTCGACTACGACACGTCGAAGCAGGAGTACGACAACACGCCCTATCGCAACAACCTCGGCACCGAGACCTACCCGCTCGGCACCGTGGACGGGATCGAGGGGCTCTGGCGCGCAGCGCCTCGCGTCGGCTACGCCGCCGACCAGGAGTTCACGCGCGACCAGTGGGCGCTGACCTGGCAGGGCCAGTGGGCCTGGGGCGACAGCTTCGTTTCGCTGGCGCATATCGACACCGCCAACCATGGCCGCACCCTGCCCTTCACCGTCGCCGAGCGGCTGGCGCATTCCGACATCTACTGCGGCAACGCCAGCGTCTGCGCCACCGGACCTTACGCGGGACTGGGGCGCGAGGAACGCCGCCAGCTGCTGGCGGCCACCTTCCTGCCGCGCCCCAAGCGGACGATGGACAGCAGCCAGTACACGCTGGACGCCAAGTTCGATGCCGCGCTGGGCGAAAGCCACCACCTCATCTTCGGCGGACAGCGGGTCGACGGCGAACTCGAGGACGGCGTCTTCGGCATGGAGGGCGGTGGACAGGGCGGCGGCACGGTGCAGGAGCACCGGATGTGGTCGGTGTTCGCCGAGGACAACTGGACCCCGGTCGACGCGCTCACCATCACGTTCGGCCTGCGCCACGACGACCACAACACCTTCGGCAGCCACCTGAGCCCGCGTGCCTACGCGGTCTGGGACCTGTCGCCGTCCTGGACGCTGAAAGGTGGCGTGAGCACCGGCTACAAGACGCCCAAGACCACCGACCTCTATGACGGCGTCACCGGTTTCGGCGGCCAGGGCACCACGCCTTTCGTCGGCAACCCCGACCTGGAGCCCGAAACCAGCGTCAACAGCGAGGTCGCGCTGTACTGGACTTCGCCCGACGCCCGCCACAACTTCAACATCACCGTCTTCCGCAACGACTTCGACGACAAGATCGCGCGTGGCGAAACCAGCCTGAGCTGCGAGCAGACCGGCGGCGTCCGCCCCTGCGCCAACCTCGGCGACTACGGGCTGCTGGGCTATACGACCTACGCGCAGAACATCAACATCGACGAGGTGCGCATCCAGGGCGTGGAACTGGCCGGCCGCTGGGGCATGACCGAAACCGTCTCCCTGCGCGCCAACTACACCTATACCGACAGCGAGCAGCTGAGCGGCGCACAGCAGGGCCTGCCGCTGACCGACACCGCGAAGCACATGGCCAATGCCACCCTGGGCTGGCAGGCCACCGAGCGCTTCGGCATGCAGCTGGTGGCCGAGGCACGCTCGAAGCGCTACCGCGACGTGATCGATGGCGAGCGCCGCGACTACGAGGACTACACCGTCCTCCACCTCGGCGCGCAGTACCGCTTCAACGACAACGTCGCCATCAACGCACGCATCAACAACCTGCTCGACGAGGACTTCACCTCGTTCCAGACCTTGTGGACGCAGGACCCCACCGGTGCCTGGGCACCGACCTATCTCGACGATTACAACAACAAGGACAAGGCCCGGAACCTGTGGCTGAGCCTGAACGTGCAGTTCTGAGGCGGGCAATGATGAGAACGCTTCTCATGTCCCGTTATACTCCGGCAATCGACCCATCGGCCCCGAAGTGACGGCACAGCCTCCCCATCACGGTTCCCAGGACGCACGCCAGCGCCGCGGCTTCTGGCTGCGCACCCTGCACCAGTGGCACTGGATCAGTTCGGCGGTGTGCCTGGTGGGGATGCTGCTCTTCGCCGTCACCGGCATCACGCTCAACCACGCCGCGAAGATCGACGGCGACCCGGACGTCGAGAACCACCAGCTGGCGCTGCCGGCGGCGCTGCTGCCGCAGCTCGAGGCCCACGTCGAAGGCACCGCGCCATTGCCTTCCGCGCTGGATGCGTGGCTGCGCGAGGAGCTCGATGCACCGATCGGCGGCCGCGAGGCGGAGTGGACCACCGACGAGGTCTATCTCTCGATGCCCGGGCCCGGCCGCGATGCGTGGCTGGCGATAGACAAGGCCACGGGCACGGTCGAATACGAGCGCACCGACCGCGGCTGGATCTCCTACCTCAACGACCTGCACAAGGGCCGCAACAGCGGCCCGGCCTGGGGCTGGTTCATCGATGTGTTCGCGATCGCCTGCATCGTCTTCACCATCACCGGACTGTTCCTGCTGCAGATGCATGCGCGCCAGCGCCCCACCACCTGGCCCTGGGTCGGCCTCGGGCTGGTGGTTCCGGTGGTGCTCGCGCTGCTCTTCATCCACTGACCGAGACCACGAGACCCACATGCGCATTCCCCTGACCATCGTCCTCGGCGGCCTGCTGGCCACGCCGCTTCATGCGGCCGAACTCACCATCGACGTCGAGATCCCCCGCATGACGGTGGCCGAATACCACCGCCCGTACGTCGCCGTGTACGTGGAGGGCGCCGATGGCAAGGCCGCGGCCGACCTTGCCGTCTGGTACATGCAGAAGGACACCGCCGAGGGCCATGGCACCAAATGGCTGCCCGACCTGCGGCAGTGGTGGCGCAAGTCCGGCCGTACGCAGCGGATGCCTGTGGACGGCGTCACCGGTCCGACACGCCCCGCAGGACGCCATGTCCTGAAGTTCGATGCCCGCGATCCGCGCCTCGCCGCCCTCGCCCCCGGCCGCTATGCCGTGGTGGTGGAAGCCGTGCGCGAGGTCGGTGGCCGCGAACTGCTGAAGCTTCCCTTCGACTGGCCCGCCACGTCGGCGCAGTCGGGCAAGGCCGAGGGCAAGAGCGAGCTTGGCGCCGTCAGCGTGGCCATCAGGCCCTGAACCCCTTTCCTGCACCGCACGCATTCCCGTTCCGGAGATACACCGATGAAGAAGACCCTCGCTCTGGCGCTCGCGCTCGCCGCCGCGCTGCCCATGGCCGCCTCGGCGCACAAGCAGTGGATCATCCCCTCGCAGGCCGTGGTCAACGGCGCCGACGTGTGGGTGACGTTCGATGCCGCGGTGTCGAACCAGCTGTTCTTCCCCGACCACGTGCCGATGCGGCTGGACAACGTGACCGTGACCGCGCCCGACGGCAGCACCGTCGCGCTGCAGAACGGCAGCACCGGCAAGTACCGCAGCACCTTCGACGTGCAACTGAAGCAGCAGGGCACCTACCGCATCGCCAATGCCGGCAACGGCCTCTCGGCACGCTGGGACACGCCCGAAAGCCTGGCGGCGAAGGCACGGGCTGAAGCCGCCGGCAAGCCCGTGACCGGCCCCGGCGCCGCGCCGGAGACGCGCGGCGGATTCCTGCGCAGCGCGACCGAGGAGGACCTGGCGATGAAGGTGCCGGCGGACGCGCAGGGCCTGGTCGTGACCCAGACCGGCACGCGCGTGGAAACCTTCGTCACCAACGGGGCACCCGATACCACCGCGCTCGCATCCACCGGCCAGGGGATCGAACTGGAGCCGGTGACCCACCCCAACGACCTGTTCGCGGGCGAGGAAGCCACCTTCCGCGTGCTGGTGGACGGAAAGCCCATGGCCGGCCTCGAGTTCGAGATCGTGCGCGGCGGCACCCGCTACCGCAACGCCCAGGACGACATCGCCGCCACCACCGATGCCGACGGCATGCTGCGCGTCACCTGGCCTGAAGCCGGCATCTACTGGATGGAAACCGGCTTCGAGGACGACAACGCGACGCACCCGAAGGCGGACGGCCGCCGCCTGCGTTACGTCGCCACGCTGGAAGTGCTGCCGCAGTAATGGCAGGCGACGGCGCCACTGGCGCGTGCCCCGCGCACGCGGTGCACGTGCTGGGCGGCGCCACCATGGGCACGCTCTGGCAGGTGTCGGCATCGGCACCGGCCGGTGCCGACCTGCATGTCCTGCACGACGGCATCCAGGCCTGCCTGGACCGGGTGGTGGCGCAGATGAGCACGTGGGAGCCGCACTCCGACATCAGTCGCTACAACCGTGCCCCGGCCGGAACCTGGCAGGCGCTGCCCCAGCCTTTCTTCGACGTCCTGCGCGAGGCGCTGGCGATGGCTGCACGGACCGATGGCGCGGTCGATCCCACGGTTGGACCGCTGGTGGAGGCCTGGGGCTTCGGCCCCAGTGGAAACGGTGGCCACGTGCCCGAAGCGGATGTCCTGGCGGCGGCACGTGCGCGGACCGGCTGGCAACGCGTGACGCTCGACCCTGCCGGGCAGCGCGCGCTGCAGCCGGGCGGCGTGGGCCTCGACCTGTCAGGCATCGCCAAGGGTTACGGCGTGGACGCCGTGGTCGACTGGCTGCGCGCCAGCGGCATTCCCGCGGCGCTGGTGGAGGTGGGAGGCGAACTGCGCGGCTTCGGCCGCAAGCCCGGCGGATCGCCGTGGCAGGTGCTGGCGGAAGCCTGGCCGGAGGACGACGCGGGACACCGCGACGGAAGCAGCGACGCCCCGTCCGGCGCGGACGATCCGGGCGACGGACCCTGCATCATCGCCCTCGAGGATGCAGCTGTCGCGAGCTCGGGCGACCACTGGCACCACTTCGAACATGCCGGGCGACGGTATGCCCACACCATCGACCCACGCCGCGGCGCGCCCGTCGAGCACGCCCCGGCCGCGGTGACCGTCGTGGCAGCGACGGCGCTGGCCGCGGACGCCTGGGCCACGGCCCTGACCGTGCTCGGGGAACGGGACGGGTTCGAACTGGCGCAGCGCGAAGGCATCGCCGCACGCTGGGTGCTGCGTGATGGCGCGGCAGTGCGGGCGCGCACGACGGACGCCTTCGGGCAGCACCTCGCCACGTGAGCACGAGGCCCGCGTCCATCGGCATCGCGCGTGCGGTACAGGCCAGCCTCCTCCTGGCGCTGGCCGTGGTCGCACTCGCCTTCATTCCGCTGCACGGCACCGGCTGGTGGCCCGGGGCACCGATCGGCGCCCGGGGCTGGGCAGCCTGCCTGCTGGTCGCGCTCTGGTTCGGGGCGAGCGCGACGACCCTGCTGCGGGCACGGCGTAGCGCGCGTGCCAGGGCCGCCGCCGCGGCCGTTGGCGGCGGTGTACTCGAGCCCGGCGAGTGGCTTGTGGTCCATGCAAGCCAGACCGGCCAGGCCGTCGAGGTTGCCGAGCGGACCGCAGCCTCGCTGCTGGCCGCCGGCCTCCGATCGCGGGTCCGCGATATCGCCTCACTCGATGCGGACCAGCTCGCCACCACCCACCAGGCCCTGTTCGTGGTCAGCACCACCGGCGAGGGCGACGCCCCCGATGCCGCGGCGGGCTTCCTCCGCGACACCATGGGCCCGGCGTCGATCCGCCTGCCCGGCCTGCGTTATGCCGTGCTCGCCCTGGGCGACCGCGGCTACCGCAATTACTGCGCCTTCGGCCATGCGCTGGATACCTGGCTGCGACAGGCCGGCGCCGCGCCGCTGTTCGACCTGGTCGAGGTGGACAACGGCGACCCGGCCGCCCTGCGGCACTGGCAGCACAACCTGGGGATCGTCGCCGGCGCACCCGAGCTGCCGGACTGGGCGCCCGTGACCTACCAGTGCTGGACGCTCGAGGCGCGTCGCGAGCTCAATCCCGGCAGCGCGGGTGCACCGGTGTTCGAGGTGCGCCTGGCCCCCCCGGCGGGGACCGCGGTGCAGTGGCGCGCGGGCGACATCGCCGAGGTCGGCCCGCGCCAGGCCCCGGTCGCGGTCGCCGCGCTGCTGGCGGCGATCGGCCTGGATGGCGGCGAGCAGGTCCACCTCGACGACGGCCGCCAGGCGCTTGCAGGCCTGCTGGCGCGCTCGCACCTGCCAGCCCCGGAGCAGGTGAACGGGCTCGATGCGCAGGCGCTGGCCATGCAGCTGCAGCCGCTGCCTTCGCGCGAGTATTCGATCGCCTCGATTCCGCAGGAAGGCACGCTGCGGCTCCTCCTGCGGCGCATGTTGCGCCCCGACGGGACGCCCGGCGTCGGCAGCGGCTGGCTCTGCGACCATGCACCGCTGCACGGAGGGATCGACCTGCGCATCCGCGCCAACCCCGGCTTCCACGGCCCTCCGCCCGGTGTCCCGATGATCCTGATCGGCAACGGCACGGGCATCGCCGGGCTGCGCGCGCACCTGGCCGAGCGCGCCACACAGGGCGGGACCCGCAGTTGGCTGCTGTTCGGGGAGCGTCATGCCGACCGCGACTTCCACCTTCGCGAGGACATCCTGCAGTGGCTGTCATACGGCGGGCTCGAACGGCTCGACCTGGCGTTCTCGCGTGGCGTGGACGGCGCGGGCGTGCCGCAGGCGGCCCTGTCCACGGACCGCGCGGCGGTCCACCGTGGCTACGTGCAGGATGCGCTGCGCGACCAGTCGGCACGCCTGTGCGCGTGGGTCGATGCGGGAGCCGCGCTGCTGGTCTGCGGCAGCCTGCAGGGCATGGCGCCGGGGGTCGACGCCGTGCTGCGCGATGTCCTTGGCAGCGGGCGCGTCGACGACCTGCTGGCATCGGGCCGATACCGCCGCGACGTCTACTGAGCGGCAGGCGACACCTGCACCAACAGCAACTCGCCACTCCCCTGGAGCATGTACCTGGCGCGGTCGCAGCCGGCCGCGAGCACGGCGCTGTCGCCGCGCTCCAGCACTGGCAATGCCCGGCCACCGTCGACGCCGGCCTGCCCGGCCACCACGTGCACCGCCCAGCTGTCGCCGGGCTCGACGAACAGCAGCATCGGGCCGACCAGCGGGCGATGCCACAGGCGCGCCGCGACCCGGCCGGGTCGCCACATCAGGTTGAACACCTCGACGCGTCCGGCCTGCAGATGCGCCTCGACCTGCGCATCCCCCGGGAAGCACTGCCGCCCGTGGGGCGGCAGCAGCAGGCGCCGGTCGCCATCGCCGAAGTCCAGCGCCAGGCCCTCGCCCGCAAGCAGGACCTGTTCACGTTCAACGCCCGGGAACGTCGAGTACCGCGCATCGGACTCGATCTCGGCGATCGACAGGCGCCAGTCCCAGACCACCGAGGCCTCGACCGCCCCGCCCGCGGTGGCGGCTGCGTGGACCTCCCGGGTCCAGCCCAGGCCGTTGCGCCAGCGCAGGCGCCGGTACCCGTACGCCGGCAGGTACCGCACGAGGTCCGCGTCGCTGGCCATCGGGCAAGTGTAGCCGCGCCGCGGCGTCCGGGCGGCGTCCCTGCCTCCCGGTGCGCCACCAGTGGGCCCTGGAGGCGGCTCCCCACCGCGACTCCGTGCCCCGGCGCATCCCTGCGCCGCGCGACCGCTTGCGACCTCAGCCCCGGGGCGCGGCCGCCGCAGGCTTGGCTGCGGGCTTCGCCGCAGGCTTTGCCGTGGCCGCCGCCGGCCTGGCTGCGGCGCTCCCCCCGACCACGATGCGGTCGCGATTACGCTCCACGGTCTTCAGGCCGACACCCTTGACGTTGGCCAGCTCGTCCACGCTCTTGAACGCGCCGTTCGCCTTGCGGTGGGCAACGATGGCCTCGGCCTTGGACATCCCGATGTTGACCATCACGCGCTCGATGGTGGCGGCGTCGGCGGTATTGATGTTGACCTTCTCGCTGGCCAGGGCATTGCCGGCCATGAGCAGCGACAGCAGCACGGGGGCAAGCACGGACTTCAGGGGAATCATGGCGCTCTCCTTGCGTTGGTGATCCGATGGTGCCGGGCCGTCCTGGCACCGGCAGCGCCAGTTTCGGGCCGCCACGGGGGCGCCGGCATCGCCGCAGCACCCGCGTCGCTGCCAGCCGGCTCTGGCAGGGGCTGTCCGGAAAGCCCGACGGCGGCGGCGTAGAATCGAGGGTTCCCCGCAAAGACAGGACCCCGCCATGGACACCAGCCTGATCGACCCGACCCGCGCCGGGCGATTCGTCTCCGCCAAATGGGACGACGAGATCGTGCCGCAGCTGGTGGAGTACATCCGCATCCCCAACAAGTCGCCGATGTTCGACGCCGACTGGGTGGCGAACGGCTACATGGAGGACGCCGTCCGGCTGATGGAAGGCTGGGCCCGTGCCCAGGACATCCCGGGCATGCAGCTCGAGGTGGTGCGCCTGGAAGGCCGCACGCCGCTGATCTTCATCGACATCCCCGCGGCCAACGGCGGCAATGCCGACGACTGCATCCTGCTCTATGGCCACCTCGACAAGCAGCCGGAAATGACCGGCTGGGACGAGGACCTCGGCCCCTGGAAGCCGGTGCTGCGCGACGGCAAGCTCTATGGCCGCGGCGGTGCCGACGACGGCTACGCCATCTACGGTTCGCTGGCGGCGATCATGGCGCTGCAGGACCAGAAGCTGCCGCATGCGCGCTGCGTGGTGCTGATCGAGGCCTGCGAGGAATCGGGCAGCTACGACCTGCCGGCGTACGTCGACCACCTTGCCGACCGCATCGGCCAGCCTTCGCTGGTGGTCTGCCTGGACTCCGGCTGCGGCAATTACGACCAGCTCTGGTGCACCACGTCCCTGCGCGGCCTTGCCGGCGGCAACTTCACCGTCAAGGTGCTGGAGGAAGGCGTGCATTCGGGCGACGCCTCCGGCGTGGTGCCGTCGAGCTTCCGCCTGCTGCGCCAGTTGCTGTCGCGCATCGAGGACGAGAAGACCGGCCGCATCCTGCTGGAGGGCCTGCACGTGGAGATCCCCGCCGAGCGGCTGGAACAGGCCGGGAAGTGCGCCGAGGTGCTCGACACGGCGGTGTTCGACAAATTCCCCTTCCTGCCCGGCATGACGCCGATGAGCGAGGAGCTCGCCGAGCTCGTGCTCAACCGCACCTGGCGGCCGGCGCTGTCGGTGACCGGCGTCGGCGGGATGCCCACGCTCGAGTCCGCCGGCAACGTGCTGCGCCCGCAGACGGCGGTGAAGCTCTCGCTGCGACTGCCGCCGACGCTCGACGGAAAGCGCGCCGGCGAGCTGCTGCAGGAGGCCCTGCTGCGTGACCCGCCGAACGGCGCACAGGTCAGTCTGGAACTCGAGAAGGCGTCCTCCGGCTGGAACGCCCCCGCGATGGCCCCGTGGCTGGAAAGCGCGATCGACGCCGCCAGCCAGGCCTTCTACGGCCGGCCGGCGATGTACATGGGCGAAGGTGGCTCGATTCCGTTCATGGGCATGCTGGGCGAGAAGTTCCCCGGCGCGCAGTTCATGATCACCGGCGTCCTGGGCCCGCATTCCAATGCCCACGGCCCGAACGAGTTCCTGCACATCGAGATGGGCAAGCGCGTCACCGCCTGCGTCGCCCAGGTCATCGCCGCGCACCAGGCGGCGAGCAGCCGCGGCGAGACGACCGGGTCGGCGGTGGCCGCCGACAGCGGCACCCGCCACGGCGACCACGGCTGCTGCTGATCCGGGACGGGGAGCGGGGCCGCCTGCACGGCCTCCGCCCTGTTAAGCTTCCGGACACGACATCCTGGAGGCGGCAATGGACGGTGTATTCGGTGGCAGCAGCTGGCTCTGGATCATCCTGGTGGGCTTCGTGGTCGGTGTGCTCGCGCGCCTGATCAAGCCCGGGAAGCAGGACATCGGCATCATCCTGACCGTGGTGCTGGGCATCGTCGGCGCACTGCTCGCCGGCTGGGTCGGGCGCATGCTCGGCTGGTACGCGCAGGGCGAGAAGGTGGGCTTCATCGCCTCGCTGGTCGGTGCGGTGGTGATCCTGTTCATCGCCGAGGCGGTCAACGGCAAGCGCCGCCGGCGCTGAGCGGGTCGCAGCGGGCGGCATCGGGCCTGCGGCTCGTCGACCGGGCCGCACACGAAGAAGGCCGGGTCGGTACCCGGCCTTCGACGTTTCAGGCACCGTCCAGCAGCAGGTCGATCACGCGCTGGGCGAGCACGTCGGGACCCTCGGCCTGCGTATCAAGCACCAGTTCGGCTGCCTCCGGGGGCTCATAGGGCGAGTCGATGCCGGTGAAGTTCGGCAACTCGCCACGGCGCGCCTTGGCATACAGGCCCTTGACGTCGCGCCGCTCCGCTTCGGCCAGCGGCGTATCCACGAACACCTCGATGAAATCCCCCGGCGCGAACAGCGCGCGCGCAGAGGCACGCTCGGCACGGAAGGGCGAGATGAAGCTGACCAGCACGATCAGCCCCGCATCGGTCATCAGCCGGGCGACGTGCGAAACGCGCCGGATGTTCTCCACCCGGTCCTCGTCGGTGAAGCCGAGGTCGCGATTGAGGCCGTGGCGCAGGTTGTCGCCGTCGAGGAGATAGGTGTGGCAGCCGCGCGCGGCGAGCCCTCGCTCGACCAGGTTGGCGATGGTCGACTTGCCCGCGCCCGACAGGCCGGTGAACCACACGCAGCGCGGGCGCTGGCCCTTGAGCGCCGCACGCACGCCGGGTGTCACGTCCAGCGCCTGCCAGGGGATGTTGTCCGCGCGTCGCAGCCCGTGGCGCACCATGCCGGCGGCCACCGTCGCCCGGGTCAGCATGTCGACCAGGACGAAGCTGCCGAGCGCGGGTTCGGAGGCGTATGACGCATACGGGATCGGGGCATCGAGCGCGAGCGCGACTTCACCGATGTCGTTGGCCTGCAGGCGCTTGGCGGCCAGTGGCTGCAGTGTCTCGGGGTCGAGCAGGTGCTTGATCTCGCCCACGCGGGCACCGGTCACGCGGGTCCCTGCCTGCAGCTGGTAGCGACGGCCCGGCAGGAGCGCGGCCTCGTCGAACCAGAGCAGGTCGGCGACGAACTGGTCGGTCGCGGCCAGCGGCGCCTCCGCTGCCGCCAGCACATCGCCGCGCGCCGCATCGACATCCTCCGCCAGGCGTACCGAGACGGCGTCGCCGGCCCGCACCCTGTCCACCGGTTCGCCCGAGCGGTGCAGTGCGGCGACGGTCGCGGCCACGCCATCGGGTTCGATGTGCAGCGCATCGCCGGCCCGCAGCATGCCCGAGGCGAGGGTCCCGGCAAGCCATCGGCCGCCATCGCCATCGCGCAGCACCAGCTGCACTGGAAGCCGTGCCGGCAGCTCCCCGCCGCGCGGTTCGACGTCCACGGTTTCCAGGTGCGAGAGCACGGTCGGCCCGGTATGCCAGGGCATGGCCTCCACGGCCGGGACGGTCACGTTGGCACCGGTTGCCGCCGCCAGCGGGATCGCCACCACATCGGTGATGCCCAGCTTCGTGGCGTGCGCGCGGTAGGCCGTGGCGATCGCCTCGAAGGTGGCCCGGTCGTGGCCGACGCGGTCCATCTTGTTGACCGCCAGCAGCACGTGGCGGACGCCGAACATCGATGCGATGGCCGTATGGCGGAAGGTCTGCGGCAGCAGTCCACGGGTGGCGTCGACCAGGACGATGGCAAGCTCCGCCACCGATGCGCCAGTGGCCATGTTGCGGGTGTACTGCACGTGCCCCGGGCAATCGGCGATCAGGAAGCGCCGGCGCGGCGTGTCCAGGTGGCGCCATGCGACGTCGATGGTGATTCCCTGTTCGCGCTCGGCTTCGAGGCCGTCGAGCAGCAGGGCGTAGTCGATATCACCGCCGCGGGTCCCGTGGCTCGTGCTCGCCTTCGCCAGCGCCGCCCGCTCGTCGTCGGGCACGCGCCCCGCCTCGGCCAGCAGGCGCCCGATCAGCGTGCTCTTGCCGTCGTCCACGCTGCCGCAGGCGACGATACGCAGGAAATCGCGGGCCATCAGAAATAGCCCTCGCGCTTCTTCTTCTCCATCGAATCGCCCTCGGCATGGTCGATCAGCCGGCCGGCGCGCTCGGATTGCCGGCCGGCCTCCATCTCGGCGATGACGGCATCGAGATCGGTGGCATCGGACTCGACCGCGCCGGTCAACGGATAGCAGCCCAGGGTGCGGAAGCGCACGCAGCGCATCCGCGCCTGTTCGCCCGGGCGCAGCTGGAACCGGTCGTCGTCGACCATCACCAGGGTGCCGTCGCGCTCGACCACCGGGCGCTCGGCGGCGAAATACAGCGGCACCACGGGGATGCCTTCCCGGCGGATGTAGCGCCACACATCGAGCTCGGTCCAGTTCGACAGCGGGAACACGCGCATGCTCTCGCCCGGGTTCACGCGCGCGTTGTAGAGGTTCCAGAGTTCCGGGCGCTGGCGGCGCGGATCCCAGCGCTGGTTCGCATCGCGGAAGGAGAACACGCGCTCCTTGGCGCGCGACTTCTCCTCGTCGCGGCGCGCACCGCCGATCGCGGCGTCGTAGGCGCCGGCAGCCAGTGCCTGCTTCAGCGCCTGGGTCTTCATCACTTCGGTGTGGCGGCTGGCACCATGGCTCTGTGGCCCGATCCCATCGCGCACGCCTTCCCGGTTCACGTGCACGCGCAACTCCACCCCTGTCTCCGCCGCGCGGCGGTCGCGGAAGGCGATCATCTCGCGGAATTTCCAGGTCGTGTCCACGTGCAGCAGCGGGATCGGCGGCCGCGCCGGCGCGAAGGCCTTCAGCAGCAGGTGCAGCAACACCGAGCTGTCCTTGCCGATGGAGTACAGCATCACCGGCCTGCGGCACTGCCCGGCGACCTCGCGCAGGATGTGCAGGCTCTCCGCCTCGAGCAGGTCGAGATGGGCGTCGAACGCGCGGAGCCCGCTCATGTGCGGCCGTAGACGTCTTCGTAGCGGACGATGTCGTCCTCGCCGAGGTAGTCGCCGGACTGCACCTCGATCAGTTCGAGGACTTCGGTGCCCGGGTTTTCCAGCCGGTGCTTCGCCCCCAGCGGAATGTAGGTCGACTGGTTGGCGTGCAGGTCGAAGACGTCATTGCCCCGGGTCACGCGCGCGGTGCCGCGCACCACGATCCAGTGCTCGGCGCGGCACTCGTGCGACTGCAGCGAGAGCCGGCCGCCCGGCTTGACCTTGATGCGCTTCACCTGGAAGCCCTCGTCGCGGTCGATGGAGTCGTAGCTGCCCCAGGGCCGGTGCACCTCGCGATGCAGCACGGCATGGCTGCGGTCGTCGGCCTTGAGCTGCGCGACCACGTCCTTGACCTGCTGGACGCGGTCCTTGGACGCCACCAGCAGGGCATCGTCGGTGTCGACCACGACCAGATCGTCCACGCCCACCAGCGCGACCATGCGCCGCGACCACACGTAGCTCCCGCGGCTGTCGACGGCGACCACGTCGCCGCCGTTGCGGGCGTTGCCCTCCGCGTCCTGCTCGCTCACCGCCCACAGCGCCGACCAGGAGCCGACGTCGTTCCAGCCGATGTCGACCGGCAGCACCATGGCGCGGTCGGTCCTTTCCATCACCGCGTAGTCGATCGAGTCCGAGGGCGAGGCCGCGAATGCGTCGCGGTCCAGGCGCACGAAGTCGCCATCGCGCGCGGCACCCTTGAACGACCGGCCCACGGCTTCGAGCATGTCGGGGCGGAAGCGGCCCAGCTCTTCCAGGTAGCGCGCGGCGCGGAACAGGAACATGCCGCTGTTCCAGTAATAGCCGCCGTCATCCAGGTAGGCCTGCGCCGTGGTCGCGTCGGGCTTCTCGACGAACCGCAGCACTTCGCGGACGCCTTCGCCCTGCGCGGCGTGGATGTAGCCGAAGCCGGTCTCGGGTGATTCCGGCCGGATGCCGAACGTCAGCAGCGCACCGCCCTCGGCCGCGGGCATCGCCGCGCGCACCGCCTCCTGGAAGGCCCGCGGGTCGCGTACGACGTGGTCGGAGGGCAACACCAGCAGGAGCGGGTCGCCGCCGGCCGCCATGGCCTGCATCGCGGCCGCGGCGATCGCGGGAGCGGTATTGCGGCCCACCGGCTCGAGCACGATGGCTGCGCCATCCACGCCGACCTGGCGCAGCTGTTCGCCGGCCAGGAAGCGGTGCTCCTCGTTCGCCACGACGATCGGCGCCAGCGGTGCCAGCGGCTGGACCCGCAGCCAGGTGTCCTGCAGCAGGGTCCGCTCGCCGGCAAGCGCCAGGAACTGCTTGGGATAGGCCTCGCGCGACAGTGGCCACAGGCGCGTGCCGGAGCCTCCGGACAGGAGAACGGGTTGCAGCTGGGTCATGGCGCGGGGGGCCGCCCTGTGTCTTGGGGAGGCATGGAGTTTACCCTGTGCGCCACGCCGCCCTGCCGGCCCGGAGACCGCATGACCATCGCCATCGAAGACCCCCGCGCGGCCGAGCGCGACGCCTGGGCGCGCGCCGCCACGGGCGAGCCCGGCCTGGTGCTTGCACGTGCATCGGCGGATGCCGGGTTCCGCAGCTACTGGCGTGCCACTGCCGCCGGCGGCAGCCTGGTGGTGATGGATTCGCCACCGGCGCTCGAGGACGTCCGCCCCTGGCTGCACATGCATGCGCTGCTGCAGCGCGGCGGCGTGCGCGTTCCGCGGGTCCTGGCGCGCGACGTCGACCGCGGCTTCCTGCTGCTCGAGGACCTTGGGGTGGACACCCTGCTGCAGGTCATCGACGCCGACAATGCCGATGCGCATTTCGATGCCGCGATCGACCAGCTGCTCCTGCTGCAGGCCATCCCGCCCCCGGACGACCTGCCGCGGTACGACGAAGCCCTGCTCGCGCGCGAGCTGCGCCTGTTCGACGAATGGTTCCTCGGCCGCCACCTCGGCGTGCAGCTCGATTGTGCCGACCTGGAAGCGCTGGACCTCGCCTACCGCAAGCTCGTCGATGCCGCGCTGGCGCAGCCCTGCGTGCTCGTCCACCGCGACTTCATGCCCCGCAACCTGATGCCGGTCGAGGGCGGCCTGGCCGTGCTCGACTTCCAGGACGCGGTGTCCGGACCGGTGGCCTATGACGCCGCCAGCCTGTTCCGCGATGCCTTCCTGAGTTGGCCCGCCGGGCGGGCGGACGGTTGGCTGCGTCGTTACCACGCACGCGCCCTGGAGGCCCGCGTCCCCGTGCCCGCGTCCCTGGAACGCTTCCTGCACGATGCGCGCCTGATCGGCATCCAGCGCCACCTGAAAGTGCTGGGCATCTTCGCGCGCCTCCATCACCGCGATGGCAAGCCGAAATACCTTGCCGACGCCCCGCGCTTCCTCGCCTATCTCGACGAGGCACTGCCGCGGCATCCGGAGCTGGGGCCGCTCGCCGCGGTCATCGAGCGGCATGTCCGGCCCGCGCTGGCCGCCACGGCCACGGCAGGTCGAGCACCGCGATGAGGGCACTGGTGTTCGCGGCCGGGCTTGGCGAGCGCATGCGCCCGCTGACCGACACCACCCCCAAGCCCCTGCTGGACGCCGGCGGAAAGCCACTGGTCGCCTGGCACCTCGAGCGGCTGGCGGCCGCAGGCGTGCGCGAGGTCGTGCTCAACACCTCGTGGCTCGCCCACTGCTTCCCGGTCGCGCTCGGGGATGGCAGCCGGTGGGGCCTGCGTCTCCACTACGCTTTCGAGGGCGACACCCCGCTGGAGACCGGCGGTGGCATGTTGCACGCGCTCCCGCTGCTGGGCGATGCGCCCTTCCTCGCGGTCAACGGCGATGTCTGGTGCGACTTCGACTTCGGCGCCCTGCCACGCGAGCCGGCCGGCGACGCCCACCTGGTGCTGGTCGACAACCCGGCGCACAACCCCGCGGGCGACTTCGCGCTCGCCACGGACGGCCGCGTGCACGGCGACGGCGAGCCACGGCTGACCTTCGCCGGCATCGGTGTTTACCGGCCGTCGCTGTTGACGGGCTGGCAGGACGTGGTGGGCGGCGTCCCCGGCGCCGACGCCGTGCCGCCACGTTTCAAGCTCGCGCCCCTGCTGCGGGCCGCGATGGCCCGCGGCGCGATCACCGGCGAACGCCACCACGGCCGCTGGACCGACGTGGGCACGCCGGAGCGGCTGCGTGACCTGTCGCGCGACCTCGCCACGGCGTCCTGACGGCCGCGGCGTAAGGTGGCCGGCATGCCCGCATCCACCCGACACGAAGCCGGTCCTTCCACCTCGCGGATCGAGGCCTGGGACGGCACGCCCGGGCACGCGCGTGCGTTGCAGGCCGAGCTGGCCGAAGCACTCGATCCGCGCGACGGCTTCCCGGCCACCCTCTCGCTCGTGGCCGGCCTTGCCGCGGAGACAACTTCGGACGGACGCGTGCGCGCCGGCGCGGTGCTGCTGGACGCGGCGAGCCTGGCGGTCGTCGGTCGCCACGTCGCCAGTCCGGCGCCCGGACGCACGCACGGCCAGGGCCCGCTCTCGTTCCGCCTCGTGCCTGCCCTGCTGGCCGCGTTGTCGGGGCTCCCGCGGCAGCCGGACCTGGTGCTCGTCGAGGGCCACGGCACCGCGCACCCGGAAGGACTCGGCGTGGCCGCGCACCTGGGCGTGGCGACCGGACTCCCGGCGATCGGCGTGGCGCGCGAGGTGCTGTTCGGCTCCGGGCCGCGCCCGCATGAAACGCGCGGGGCCTACACCGCCCTGCGCGACCCCTCGCGGCGTCAGATCGGCTGGCTGCTGCGCAGCCTGCCCGGTTCCGCACCGCTGGTGGTCGCGCCTGCGCACCGGGTCGCGCTGGCATCCGCTGCCGACCTGGTGATGCGCTTCACCGCCGGCGACCGCCTGCCCGAGCCACTCCGCCTGGCGCGGGCATTGCTCGCTCCCGACGGATCGCCCACGGCCATGGCCGGCGGACCCGAGCCCAACGGAGCGGGTCCATGGCGCGAATCGTGATGATCGTCACGGAATCCGCAGGGTGCACGGGACAGCATCCCTGAAGGGGCGCACACCGGCGTGCCCCAAGGGGAAAACATGTACACCAAGACTCTGCTGGCTGCGGCCGTGCTGCTCGTGGCCGGCGCGGCCCAGGCCCAGTCCGTGGGCACGTGCCCGACGCTACCCGCCAACAGCGGACTCGGCTGGGAAACGCTCGCTGGCGCCGACTACACCTTCTGCAAGGCCATCAGCCTCGACAGCGGAAGGCAGGTGCTGGCGGTGATGATCACCACCGGTTCCACCTTCCGCCCGCGGCGGCCGGACCGCCTGCATGAAGCACGCATCGACGGCACCGAGACCTGGTGGTACCGCGGCGAACTCTCCGGCAGCGCCGGCACCGAAGTGCGCGAGGCGCTGGTCGAGATCGACCGCAAGCACATGGCGCACATCTCGCTGCGCGCGGCGAGCGAAGACGAGCTTTCGCACGCGATGTCGCTGGCCGAAGCGCTGCGCTTCGACGACGTGAGGCTGTCGATCAACTGATCGGCAGCCCCGCGGCGGCCCTCAGAACCGGCCTTCCTGGAAATCCACGAAGGCCTGCATCAGTTCCTGCCGCGTGTTCATCACGAACGGGCCGTGGCGCGCCACCGGCTCACGCAGCGGACGGCCGGCCACGAGCAGGACACGCGCGCCGCCGCTGCCGGCCTGGATGCGCAGGAGGTCGCCGCCGCCGAGGACGGCGAGTTCCTGCGTGCCCACCGCGCGCGCGTCCCCGTCGCTTCCCAGCAGGGCCTCGCCCTCGAACACATAGGCAAAGGCGTTGTGGCCTTCGGGCAGGCGGTGCTCCCAGCCGATGCCGGCCTCGAGCGCCACGTCCAGGTACAGCGGCGACGTGGCCGGCTGCTCGATCGGACCACGCACGGTCGTGCCATCCGAAGCCGCCAGCTCCCCGGCCACCACGCGCACCTCCACGCCGGCCGCGGGGCGCGCAACCAGGATGCGGTCCGGCGCGAACTCCTGGTAGCGCGGCGCGCACATCTTGTCGCGGCCGGGCAGGTTCACCCACAGCTGGAAGCCGCGCATGCGCCCGGACTCCTGCTCCGGCATCTCGGAATGCACCAGGCCACGGCCGGCGGTCATCCACTGCACGCCGCCGGGCACCAGCAGGCCCTCGTTGCCGTGGTTGTCGCGGTGGCGCATGCGGCCGTCGAGCATGTAGGTCACGGTCTCGAAGCCCCGGTGCGGATGGTCCGGGAAGCCGGCCAGGTAATCCTCGGCGCGGTCGGTCCCGAATTCGTCCAGCAGCAGGAACGGGTCCAGGTCGGGCAGCTCGGGGCCGCCGATCACCCGGGTGAGCTTCACGCCCGCACCATCGGACGCGGCGCGGCCGCGCACCTTGCGTACCACGCGGGTGGAATCGAAGCTGGTGGTCGCCATGGCGGGACTCCTCCGGGAACTCCCTCCATCATGGTGGCGTGGCCGGGAGGCGGAAGCCCCGCCCCTGCAACGCTGCGGTGCCGCGGCCTTCAGCGTCGCCGCAGTCGCCAGGCGCGATGGATGCGGGCGTTGCGGGCGAAATCGGGAGGGATCGTTTCCGCGGTGATGTCCTCGCAGCGCGCGAACGCCGACACCGCCTCCTCGTCCAGGCGGAAGCGCCGGTAGTTGTTCGAGAAGTACAGCACGCCGTCCGGCGACAGCCGCGCCACCGCGGCCTGCAACAGCCGGACGTGCTGGCGCTGCATGTCGAAGTCGTCGGCACGCGCGGAATTCGAGAACGTCGGCGGATCGCAGAACACCAGGTCGTACTCGCCGGCGTCGGCTTCCAGCCATGCCACCGCGTCGGCCTGCACCATCCGGTGCGCATGGCCGCCGAGCACGCGGCCATCGACCCGGTTGCCGCGCAGGTTGTCGGCGGCCCACTGCAGGTAGGTCGCCGAAAGATCGACGCTGGTCGTCGCCACCGCACCGCCGACCGCCGCATGCACGGTCGCCGCGCCGGTGTAGCAGAACAGGTTGAGGAAGCGCCCGCCGCGTGCCTCGCGCTGCAGCCGCGCACGCAAGGGCCGGTGGTCGAGGAAGAGCCCGGTGTCGAGATAGTCGAACAGGTTGACGCGCAGGCGGGCAGTGCCTTCGCGCACGGTGATGTACTCGCCACGGCGCACCGCCGCGGCCGCGGCGTACTTGCTGCCGCCCTTGCCACGCGCGCGGACCTTGGTGGCGATGCGCTCGCGCGGCACGCCGAAGACCTCGCGCGCGGCGGCGAGCACCTCGCCGAAGCGACGGCGCACATCGGCCTCCGGAATATCCGCGGGCGCCGCGTATTCCTGCACGTGCAGCCAGGTCGCGTCGGGGTCGTCGGCCTCGGTGTAGACATCGATCGCGACCGCGTATTCCGGCAGGTCGGCATCGTAGGCGCGATAGCAGGACACGTCCTCGCGGACCCGCCACGCCTTCGAGGCGCGCAGGTTCTTGCGCAGCCGGTTGGCCAGCATCTGCGCGCCGGTACTCAGCGGACGCGGTGCGCTGTCCTCGCGCAGCGGCGGCTGCACCGGGTCGGCCACCAGCAGCGCGCACTCGAGAGTGCCGTTGAACACCTGGTAGACCTTCTGCGGGCGCAGCCCGGTCGCGCGGGCCAGTTCTGCGTCGCCGCAGAGCAGGCTCGCGCGCCAGTAGGGCGCGATGCGCTTCAGGGCATCGCCCAGTCCGCGGTAGAGCTGGGCATCGGCGGCCAGGCGCGCGTCGTAGGGCGGATTGCTCGCGACCAGGCCGCGCACCTGTTCCATCGGCCGCAACGCTGCGACCTGGCGTTCCTCGAACGCGATGACACCGTCGAAGCCCGCCGACCCGGCATTGGCGCGGGCGGCGCGCAGGGCCGCGGGATCGATATCACTACCGAAGAAAACCGGGCGCAGTGCGGCGCGCCCTATGCGCTCGCGCTCGAGCGCCTCCTTCCGCAACGCGTCCCAGGTCACAGTGTCGAAGCCACTCCAGCGCGACGGCACGGTATGGCCATGGCGCAGCAGGCCGGGGGCGACATCCGCCGCCATCGCGGCCCCTTCCAGCAGCAACGTCCCGCTGCCGCACATCGGATCGAGCAGGGCGCCCCCTTCGGCGTGCACCTGCGGCCAGTGGCCACGCAGCAGCACGGCCGCGGCCAGGGTTTCCTTCAGCGGCGCATCGCCCTGCTGCCGGCGCCAGCCGCGGCGGTGCAGCGCCCCGCCGCCGAGGTCCACCGAGAGCACGGCGCGGCCCTTGCGCACGACCAGGTTGAGCAGCAGGTCGGGGGATTCAAGGTCGACGTCGGGCCGTTCACCGGTCTCGGCGCGCAGGCTGTCGACCACGGCATCCTTCACCCGCTGCGCGGCGTAGCGCGCGTGGGTGATGGCGTCGCCGGACACGCGCGCATCCACCGCCAGCGTGCGGCCGGGCGCCAGGTGGCTGGCCCATGGCAGGGCAGCCACGTTGCGGTAGAGGATGTCCTCGCTGTCGCAGGCGAAGTCGGCCAGCGGCCAGAGCACGCGACTCGCCAGACGCGACCACATGACCGCGCGCAGCGCGTCGGACAGGCCACCTTCCGCGTTGACGCCGGCCACGGTGGCGGTGGCGCGCTCGCAACCCAGCGAGAGCAGCTCGTCGGCCAGCAGGTACTCGAGACCCTTGCCGCAGCTTGCGAAGAACTTCATGGCGCCAGCGTTGCCAGCAACTCGGCGAACAGCGTGGCGGAGGCCTCGACGTGGTCGGACAGGCGGTGCCCGTCGTCGACCAGCAGCAGGCGGTTGCTACGCGGCGCGGCCCAGGCCACGACGTCGGTGGCCGGAATCAGTTCGTCATGCCAGCCATGGATGATCGCGGTCGGCACGCCTGCCGCCTGCAGCGGGTACTCGCTGGCGAGATTCACTGGCGGCGCCATCAGGAACAGGCCGCGCACCGGAACCTGCAATGACACGGCGCCGGAAATCCAGGCACCCAGGCTCGAGCCGGCCAGGACCAGCGGGCCGTCGGCCGCGCGCGCGGCGGCAAGCGACTGCAGATGGGCCAGGCGCGAGGCGACGTCGCCGTGCCTGCCGAACTCACGGCGTGCGTCGAAGGCGGTGTAGTCGGGCCGCTCGTGGCTCCAGCCGAGGCGGCTGGCCGCTTCGGCCAGCGCCGTGACCTTGGTCGCGTCGGGCCCGCTCTCGAAGCCGTGGGACAGGATGCAGTGGCCGCGAAGGCTCATGGTGTCGCCGGTACCGGGGGAACCGTGAATGCTAGCATCGCCGCCACCTCCAGCCCGGGCCGCGACGTGCGCATCGACCCCCTGCCCTACGAACGCCTGCTGGATGCACGGCCGCTCGCGCAGGTCGACCTGGTGGTCATCCACTGCACCGAGTTGCCCGACCTTGCCACCGCGCGCGAGTACGGTGAGCGCGTGCTCTATCCCGCCAGCGGTACCGGCAACAGCGGGCACTGGTACGTCGATCGCGACGGTCGCGTCGAACGCTGGGTGGAGCCGGCCCGCGTCGCCCACCACGTGCGTGGATTCAACCCGCGCTCGGTGGGCATCGAGCTGGTCAACACGGGGCGCTGGCCACACTGGCTCGATTCGCGCCACCAGGCGATGGACGAGCCCTATCCCGAGCCGCAGCTCGAGGCGCTGGGGCGGCTGTTGCGCGCGCTGTGCGACGAACTGCCGTCGCTGCGCTGGATCGCCGGGCATGAAGACCTCGACACGGAGACCGTGGCCGCAAGCGACGACGCCGCGCGGCAGGTGCGGCGCAAGCGCGATCCGGGCCCGATGTTCCCGTGGGCACGGATCCTCGGGGCGGTGTCGCTGCAGCGCCTCCGTCCCTGACGCGCACCGCAGCGTGCACGGCTGTGGACCGGCGGCGGCGCCTATAATTGCCGGATGCCCCATCCCGCCCCCGCGCCCGCCTCCGAACTCCTCGACCTGCTCACCCTCGAGCGCCTCGAGGACAACCTGTTCCGCGGCCAGAGCCGCGACATCGGCACCAAATACGTGTTCGGCGGCCAGGTGCTGGGCCAAGCGCTGTCCGCAGCCCAGGCCACGCTGACCCAGCCACGCAACGCGCACTCGCTTCACGCCTACTTCCTGCGCGCCGGCGACATCGACCACCCGATCGTCTACGACGTCGACCGCACGCGCGATGGCGGCAGCTTCTCCGTGCGCCGCGTCACCGCGATCCAGCATGGCAAGGTGATCTTCTTCTGCGCCGCCTCGTTCCAGGATGTCGAGGAGAGCGCGGAGCACCAGCTGTCGATGCCCGAGGTGCCGCAGCCCGAAGACATCGAGCCGGCACCGGCGATCCCCGACGCGGTGCTGGAAACCTTGCCCACCAAGATCCAGCGCTGGCTCGACCGCAGCGGCCCGTTCCAGTTCCGCCACGTCTATCCGCGCGACGAGCTCAACCCGCCCAAACGCCCGCCCTACCAGCAGGTCTGGTTCCGGCTCGCGGAACGGGTCGGCGATGCGCCGGAGCTGCACCGCGCGCTGCTGGCCTACGCGTCGGACTTCCACCTGCTGGGCACGGCCACCTTCCCGCATGGCGTCAGCTACTACACGCCGAACGTGCAGATGGCCTCGCTGGACCACGCGCTGTGGTTCCATCGCCCGTTCCGCGCCGACGACTGGCTGCTGTATTCGATCGACAGCCCGAGCGCCCAAGGCTCGCGCGGGCTCGCACGGGGGCTGATCTACGACCGCACCGGCCGCCTGGTGGCGAGCACCGCGCAGGAGGGCATGATCCGCGTCGTCGGCGGCCGCCCCCTGCCGACCCCGGCCGTGGGCTGAGCCGTGCGCCAGGTCTTTTCCAGCCCCCGCATCGAGAACGTCGAGGCAGTGGCGCGGATGCTGGGCGAAGCCGGCATCGAGGCCAGGGTCACCAACGGCCGCTCGTACCGCGGCGCGATCCGCGGCAATTTCAGCTACCGCGACCAGGGCGGCGGCGGGCCACGGCCGGCGGTCTGGGTGGTCCGCTCCGACCAGCAGCCCGAGGCGCGGCGCCTGCTGCGCGAGGCCGGGCTGCTGCAATCGCCGTCCCGCGCGGACAGTTTCCTGGCGGCTGCAGTGCCTTCGGCCAGTAGCGCGCCGAGCGCACCGGCCGCGCGTGGCGGCAGCCGCTTCCGCTACGGACTGCTGCTCGCGGTCGCCGTGATCGCCGCGCTCGCGCTGCTGTCGTGGCGCGCCGGGGACGACGAGGGCGGGGAGTGGTCCGCTGCACCGGCGACCGTCCCCGATCCGGCGCCGGCGGCGGTATCCATCGATGGCGTGCCCGACATCACCTCGCTCCCCGACGAGGCCTTCCGCGTGCCCACGCCGCCAGCGCTGGCGGCCACGCTGCTGCGCAACGCGCTGGAAGCCGCAGGCAGCACGCGCGGCTGCCTCGGCATCGATGGCGCCGATCCGGATGCGGCGCTGCTGGCGGAGCTGTCCGGCACCGGGCTCGACGTGGTTGCCGCCTCGCTCTGCGATGGGGACCGGCTGCCGGTCCTGGTTTCGGCCTACACCACCGACGGTTCGGGCAGTGGCACGGTCGAGGTGGTCGCCGGCACCGGCGAGCCGCGCACGGTGGACGTGCGCCGCGAGGGCCGTGACTGGCTGGTCGCGGAGTAGCCCCGGTCACGTTCGCGCCCCGGCTGCGTCCGGATAGGATGATGCCTGCCCGGCACCGCCATCCGAGCCGACCATGACCGCCTGCGCCATCGACGCCCTCATCCACCGCGAGCTGCCCGCCGCGGCCGGAGGCTGCGAACACGCCTACACGCGCATCATCGTTGCCAGCCAGAACACGGTCACGGCCGTCGCCTTGGCGATCACGCGCGACCCGACCGCCAGCGAGGACATCGCGCAGGAGGCTTTCCTCTCCGCGTGGCAGAACCTGAAGCGGCTGAACAATCCGTCGAGCTTCCTGCCGTGGCTGCGCCAGATCACGCGCAACCTGGCCTATGACCACCTGCGCCGGCACCGCAACCGTGCCATCGGCGGCGAGGCGGCCGAGATCGCGATCAGCCACGCCGCCGACCCGTCGCTGCTTCCGGAAGAGCAGCTGATCGATGCCGAGCGCGAGCGGATGGCCGCGGAACTGATCTCCGAACTGCCCGAGGACAGCCGCGAAGTGCTGTTGCTCTACTACCGCGAGGGACAGAACTCGCGCCAGGTGGCGGAACTGCTGGGCCTGTCCGACGCGGCGGTGCGCAAGCGCCTGTCGCGCGCGCGCAGGAGCCTTCGCGGCGACCTGCTCTCCCGCTTCAGCGATTTCGCGCGCGCGACGGCTCCGGGAACGGCGTTCGCGGTGGGCGTGACCGCGATGCTCGGTTTCAGCCGGCCGGCGGCCGCGGCGGGCTTCGCGAAGGTCGGCGGCAGCGTGATGGGAAGCGTGCTGGGCAAGGGGGTGCTCGGCACGGCGGGCGCGCTGGGTGGCGGCCTGCTCGCGGGGCTGGTCACCGCGTGGCTGTGCCGCAAGATGCTGGTGGCCTATGCCGATGACGAGGCCGAGCGCGCGGAGGTGCTGCGCGTGTACCACACCTACATCTGGACGTCGGTGGTGGCGGTCGGGCTGACGCTGGCGGCGGCCTTCGGCTTCGAGAGCCTGGTGCCCACCTATGCGCTGGCATTGGCGGCGATCGCGCTGCTCAACTGGCAGTTGCTGGGTCCGCTGGCGCGGGTGATGAAGCCGCTGCTGCGGCGCGATGCGATCCGCAATCCGGAGGGGGCGCGCATGCGCCAGTTGCTGTACCGGCTGACCTTCGGGCCCAGCGGGGTGGTGATCAGCAACCTGGCGATCACGGGCGGGTTGGTGCTGCTTTACCTCAAGGGCGCATGAGGGCGACTTTCCCGAGTGTCTGTGGCGCCAGGGCGCCTCTTCGATCGCCTGGCACGCGCGGACTCGTTTAGCGATCCCGTGATCCGTGCCGATTGATCGCTCCGTTGAGGGGCGCGCGTGCCCGGCCCGTACCCGGGGGGTGTGCTACGCCGTCCTGTCCGCGTCCTGCTCCCAAGGCCGGGCGCCGGCCATCCATGGCCGGCTCTCCGCACACCCCCCGGGCACGGGCCGGGCTCCGAAGACTCCCGGCTTCGGAGCGGAAAGCAGTGGCGCGTCCCCGCCAGACCGCGACGAAGGTGGGAGGTCCGGCAGGGCAGCGGCTTTCCCGCCAGACCGCGATTAAGGTGGGGCCCGTCGTGGATGCAGGGGGGATGGCCAGAGCCGGCCATGCATGGCCGGCGGCCGGATGATGGGAGCAGGACGCGGAGACATCCGGCTGGGCATCCCCCCTGCGTCCGCGGCGGGCAGCGCGAATCCGCAACGGAGTCGCTGCCCTGCCGCTGCCCCTGCACGCGAGCAGGCGCGTCATCGACAAGAGACGCAGCAGAGACCAGCGAACCTACGGCCTCCCCGTCGCAAACCTGAAAAAAAGGGCCCGCGCTGGAAGGCGCGGGCCCCGCGTTGTCACCGCCGGTGATTCCGGCGATCGGCTCAGCGTCGCTTGCCAGACTCGAGCTCGGCGCGGCTGAGGAAGCCGTCGCGGTTGTCGTCCATCCAGGCGAAGCGCCTGGCGAGCCGCGGCATCTTCTCGTCCACCTCGACGCGGCTCAGGCGGCCGTCGCGGTTGAGGTCGGCGGCGGTGAAGGCTTCGGCGAAGCGCTCGGCGCCCCTGGCGCGCATCTGCTCGCGCATGCGGTCGCGGTGGGCGGTGACTTCGGTGCGGACGAGGAAGCCGTCGCGGTTGGCGTCGATCGCGTCGAAGTCAAGGGCAGGACGGCCGCCCATGCGCGTGCCGTCACGGCGGCTGTCGCGCTTGCCGTGGGCGGTGTCGCCGCGCGTATCCGCTCCGGCCCGGCGCTCGGCGCGTGCCTTGCGGGCGTCCTCGAATGCGGCCGTTGCCGTGTCGAACTCGGCGCGGCTCACGCGGCCATCGCCGTCGGTATCCATGCGTTCGATGCCGCCGTGGAATGCGTGACCCGCCCCGCCGCGGGCGCGATGGCCGAAGTGGGGATTGCGATCGTGCTGCGGACGATCGGCCTTGGCTGCGCCGGTCGTCGGCGCGGCGTCGGTGGAGGCGGCCGTCGCGGTACCCACCTGCGCAATGGCGGCGCCGGCGGTTCCGACCGCGGCGACGGCAAGGGAGATGGCGAAGAACAGGGCAGGACGCTTCATGCGTGACTCCTTTTGCGGCAGCGGCATTGCTGCAGTGCCGAGGTCAACGCGCGGCACCGGCGCGCGGTTGACCCGGCGGCGGCGATGTTCAGTTTCCAGCCGGTCGCGGCGCCTGCGACGGCGGGCAGTATCCTGAAGCCATGTGTCGCACCCTGCTCCAGCGCAAACGATGACCGCCACCATCGAGCCCGCGCCGCTGCGCCTGTTCCACACCGCGGAACACGCCTGCGGATACTGGCCGGAGCGTGCGGCTCGCGACCTGGTGCTCGATCCCGGCGATCCCCGGCTGGCCGAGGCCTATCCGCGGGCGCTGTCCTGGGGCTTCCGTCGCTCGGGCGACCTGGTGTATCGCCCGCACTGCCACGGCTGCCGCGCCTGCGTGCCCGTGCGCATCGCCGTGGACGCGTTCGTGCCCGACCGCAGCCAGCGCCGCTGCCTCGCGCGCAATGCCGACGTGCAGGCACGGATCCTGCCGGCGGCCGAGAACGGCGAGCGCTTCGAGCTTTATCGGCGCTACCTCACCGGCCGCCACGCGGGCGGCGGCATGGATGAGCATGGCCGGACCGAGTTCGCCCAGTTCCTCGTCGGCAGCTGGTCGCAGGGGCGCTTCCTCGAACTCCGCGTCGACGGCCGCCTGGTGGCGGTGGCGGTCACCGACCTGGTGGAGGATGCGCTCTCGGCGGTCTACACCTTCTACGATCCGGCGGAGTCGGCGCGCGGCCTCGGCACGCTGGCGATCCTCCACCAGATCGAATGGGCACGCCGCGACCGGCGTCGCCACCTCTACCTTGGCTACTGGATATCGGGACACCGGAAGATGGACTACAAGCGCAGGTTCCAGCCCCTCGAACACTTCGACGGCCGCACATGGTCGCCGCTGCCGCGCGGGGCAGCGGCATGAGCGTGCGCGGGATCGCGCTGCTCGCCGTGGGCCTGCTCGCCTGTGCCTGGCTTGCGGGCTGCGTGCGGGTCAATGTGCACGGTGATCCGGCACAGGCGAGGCCGGCCGGACCGACGCTCCGCGTGGCCACCTACAACACCTCGCTCTATTCCGACGAGGCCGGCGGCCTGCTGCGGCGACTTGCATCCGGCGACACCGATGCGCGCAAGGTCGCCGCCGTGCTGCAGCGGGTCCGTCCGGACGTCGTGCTGCTCAACGAATTCGACTACGACCCCACCGGCCGCGCCGCCGATGCGTTCCAGCGCGATTACCTGGACGTCGCGCAGCCGGGCGGAGGCGACCCACTCCAGTATCCGTATCGCTACCTCGCTCCGGTTAACACCGGGGTCCCCAGCGGCCTCGACCTGGACCGCGACGGCCAGGTGGGGGCGGCGGAGCCGACCGCGGGCGAGGACGCCGCCGCGGCACGCGCGCGTGGCAACGACGCCTGGGGCTATGGGCTGCATCCCGGCCAGTACGGAATGCTGCTGCTGTCGAAGCACCCGATCGACGCCGCCTCCGCACGTACGTTCCAGCGGCTGCCCTGGAGCGCGATGCCCGGCGCCGCGCGGCCGATCGACCCGGCCACGGGCGCGCCGTGGCACGACGACGCCATCTGGGCACGCCTGCGGCTGTCTTCGAAGTCGCACTGGGACGTGCCGGTCCGCACGCCCCTGGGCACGGTGCATATGCTCGCGTCGCATCCGACGCCGCCGGTGTTCGACGGCCCCGAGGACCGCAACGGCGCGCGAAACCACGATGAGATCAGGCTGTGGACCGAGTACCTCGGCGGCGGCGAGCCGGACTGGCTCTGCGACGACGACGGCCGGTGCGGCGGGCTTGCCGACGATGCGCGCTTCGTCATCCTCGGCGATCTCAACAACGACCCCGTCGACGGCGACGGGCGCCACGGTGCGATCACGGAACTCCTGGCGCATCCCCGCGTGCTGCGTGCGCCGGCGCCCGCCAGCGCGGGCGCGCGGCACGCCCCGGGTGCGGAGCGGCCGGAC
>DATBUS010000084.1:0-30795 GCA_036515815.1 Luteimonas sp. | reverse complement strand
GCCGCGGGCTGGCTGCCCTTCGCCGTGGTCGGATGGTACGTGGGCGCGAGCCTGGTGACCTTCGTGATGTACCGCATCGACAAGGCGGCCGCGCAACACGGTAGCCGCCGCACGCCCGAGGCCACGCTGCACATGGCCGGGCTTGCCGGCGGCTGGCCGGGCGCACTGCTCGCGCAGCAGTTGTTCCGGCACAAGACGGTGAAGCAGCCGTTCCAGGTCGTGTTCTGGGCAACCGTGGTGCTGAACCTGGCGGCGCTGGGCTGGCTGGCCGACCAGGGCTGGCCTGTGGGCCTTGCGACCTCAACGGGCGGCTGACGCGGGGCAAGCCCGGCCTCTCCCGCGCGGCCGGGCACGGTGGTGCCGCGCGGGTGGCGTGCCGTGGCGGCCGTGCCCTGAGCGCTCCGGCCCGCACGTCGCCGGGTCCCGCTATGCTGCACATGACTGGAGGACACCCATGGAAACGCAGGAACTGCACCGCGGCCGCCTGATCGACCACCTGCAACTGGTGGTGGCCGACCTCACGGCGTCCAAGGCCTTCTACACCGCGGTACTCGAGGCGCTGGACGTGCCGATGGGTGGCAGCGGCGACGACTGGTTCTGGGCCGACGAGCTGTTCGTGTCCTCGCGCGAGAGCGAGGCGGCTGCGGGCGCGCTGACCGGCCGCCACCATCTCGCGTTCCAGGCCCGTGACCGCGCCATGGTCGACGCCTTCCACCGCGCCGCCCTCTCCAGCGGCGGACGCGACAACGGCGCGCCGGGCGAGCGGGACTACCACCCGGGCTATTACGCCGCCTTCGTGCTCGATCCGGACGGGAACAACATCGAGGCCGTGTTCCATGGCGAGGCCAGGCGCAGCGCGCATTCGGTGCACATCAGCTTCTGACCGCCCGGGCCGCCGCGGCCCCTCCATCGGCACCATCGAGTTCCGCCAGCAGGCGCGCGACCACGTGGGCGGGAACTTCCGCGAAGAAGTGCTCGTCCAGCTGCGCCTGGACCTCGGCAAGATCCTGCTCCGGCACGTCCCTGCCCGTGACGACGCCGAGGACGCGGAGCGGCCCGTGCTGCTCGAGGGCGGCCTGCGACACGAGCATGCAGTCGGGGACGACGAGCCACGTGTGCTCGCCGGCATAGAGCCTGAGGGTCATGATCGGGTTCCGGTGCGTGGTGAGCTGCACGTGGGCCCAGGAGCACGGCAGGGTCTGTTGTCCGCCGGGTGCAGCACAGTGATAGCACACCGGATCCAGCCGTCCGTGAGGGTGGCCTGCCGGTAATGGCGCCATGGACCGCCCGGCGGCCTCTTTGCCGCCCTGTTCACGCAGCCGGCGATTAGCGTGGCGGTCCAGCATTCGAGGAGCGCGGCATGCAGAGGATGACCCGGAAGCAGCAGTTCATCGGCCTGGTGGGATGGCTGGTGGCGACGGGGATCGCGGCCTTCCTGGGCAGCATGGCCTCGCGCCGCTCCGAAGATTTCTATGGCGAGCTGGTGCAGCCTTCCTGGGCGCCGCCGCCGGATGTCTTCGGGCCGGTGTGGACGGTGCTGTACATCCTCATGGCGATCGCGGCCTGGCTGGTCTGGCGCCGGGGTGGCTTCGCGCATGCGCGCACGGCGCTGGTGCTGTTCCTGGTGCAGCTGGTGGTCAATGCGCTGTGGAGCTGGCTGTTCTTCGCCTGGCGGATGGGTGCCGCGGCCTTCGTCGACATCGCGCTGATGTGGGTGCTTGTGGCCGCCACCATGGCGGCATTCTGGCGCCACAGCCGATTGGCCGCGGCCCTGCTGCTGCCCTATCTCGCGTGGATCACGTTCGCGGGGGCGCTCAACCTGCGCCTGTGGCAACTCAATCCGAACATCCTTGGCTGAGGCCGCGTCATGCAGAAGAAGACCCTGGGCTTTGAGGCAGGCTTCCGCGTCGCGGCCGAGGTGCGCGAGGTGCAGGCGGCCGAAATGGTGCTGGAGCCCGGCGACTGCGAGGGCGGCGAGGACAATCACCATCGCGGCGCCGACCAGTGGCTGTTCGTGGTCGAAGGCCGGGGCGTCGCGCAGGTGGATGGCACCTCCGTGGACCTGGAGCCCGGCGTGCTTCTCGTCATCGAGAAGCAGGGACGGCACGAGATCCGGAATACCGGCGAAGGCCTGCTCAAGACGCTCAACTTCTATTACCCGCCGGCGTTCGGCCGCGACGGCGAGCCCAAGGGTCCGGGCAAGCAGGCCGGCGAATAGGGCCGACTGCACCCGAAGCACCGCCGGCCCCGGCATGACGGGGGACGTCGCAGCGATCCCGCGGGACGACCCGGCACGCGAAGTGCCGGGCCGCGATGCCGTCAGAACTTCACGCCCACGCGTGCGTAGAAGAACCGTCCCGGCAGGTCGTAGGTGGCCGCGTCATAGCCATTGAGCGAGCAGCTCAGGCAGATCGGCGGGTCCTCGCCGGTGAGGTTGTTCACGCCCAGGCTGAAGCGCAGGCCGCGCATCCAGGCGTCGCTGTTCCAGGACGCCTGCAGGTCGTGGTAGGTGGTGGCGTCGAGCCGGTTGAGGTCGGCGATGCTGTCGTCGCAGATGTCATAGCCGTTCGCGCCGCCGCACGACTCCCGCAGCTCGCCGATGTAGCGCATGTTCCAGGCCACGGTCCACGGCCCCTTGCTCCACTGGGTGGCGAGCGTGGACGTCCACTCCGGGATCGCGCTGTCGTTGACCTCCACGCCCGGGCCACGCGGCTCGGCCTGTCCGGACTCGTTCACCAGCTCGAAACTGCCGACGAAGGTGGCCTTGGCATCGAAGCGCAGTTGTCCCCAGTCCTGTTGCGGCAGCAGCCAGCCCAGGCTCAGGTCCCAGCCATCGGTGCGGATGGTGCCCAGGTTGTCGAGGATGTCGTCGAAGCGGACGATCTGGCCGCGCTCGCTCCGGTCGTACGAGGCGCAGGAAAAGGGATCGTTCTCGAATACGCAGCGCTCGAGGATGGCCTGTGCGTCGGGGGCCTGGATCGCGTCGTTGATCGTGTGCTTGTAGAACGTCAGGCCGATGTCCATGCGCTGCGACCACGTGGTGTCGGACGCGAACGTGGGACTCCACACGCCGCCCAGCGTCAGGCTGCGGCTGGTCTCGGGCTGCAGGTCGGCATTGCCGGATGTCACCACCGAGATCTGCGAGTTGGTCTGCACGTAGTCGGCCGGCACGCCCTGGGCCACGCACTCCGGGCGCACGGCATTGGCCGGGCCGGAGCAGGGATCGACCAGCGTGGCGTCGAAGCGCGACAGCGTGCCGTACAGCTCGCCGATCGACGGCGCGCGGAAGCCCTGCGCCCAGGTGCCGCGCAGCACCAGTTCCTCCGCCACCTGCCAGCGCAGGCCCAGCTTGCCGGTGCTTTCGCCGCCGAAGGTGGAGTAGTCCGAATAGCGGCCCGCGATGCTCATGTCGAGCGCGCTGCCGCGGGCCTCGTTCGCATACAGGGGCACCGCGAGCTCGGCATACACCTCGTTGACGTCGTACTCGCCCGCGGTCGGGCCGGAGGGCACGCCGTTGTACTCGCCGGCCACGGTGATGGGATCGGGCCGGTACGCGCCCTCGTACTTGCGGTACTCGTAGCCGGCGGCGAACGAGAGCGGTCCGGCCGGCATCTGCACCAGCGCGCCGGTGATATTGGCCGACACCAGCGTCAGCGAGTTCTCGCTCTCGTCGCGCACCACCGGCTGGATGAAGGCCAGCATCTCCGGGGTGATGGTGCCCGCGCCGCCGAACACGTCCAGCGGGACGCAGCCGGCGATGGCGGCACAGTCGGCCGGATCGCCCAGGGCCTCGTTGATGCGGCGCAGGTTGTAGCTGCCGTAGTTGGTCTGCTCGGCCTTGCTCTCGCTGCGTACCAGGTTCACGTCCCAGCTCCACGGCCGGTTGGCGACATCGAAGCTGCCGTCCAGCCCGGTGGCGACGTACCAGGTCTCGACGTCCTGCTCGTAGCGGCGCGGGCCTCCCTCCACCGGACGGCGGCCCAGCAGGAACAGGTTGGCGTCCGGGCCGATGGTGGTCAGGTCGAAGCCGAAGGGGTTGTACGGATTGAGCGCCGAGATCACCAGCGTGCTTTCACCGTACGGGTTGTAGATGCCGGCGTCGGTGCCGAGGAAGAACGGCTCCGGCGCCGCCTGGTTGGCGGAGTCGCGCTGGTTGTACAGCGCGCGCACGTAACCCCCGATGTTGTCGTTGAAGGCGAAGCGCACCTGGCCGAACACGGTCTTGCGCTCCGACGGTGTCAGCAGCAGGTTGTAGGGCGCGAAGTTGAAACGGTCGGCGGTGGCGAAGCAGTGGAAGTCGTCGGTGCGCACGCACCCCTGACCGGGAATGAAGGTCGGGTCGGTGGCACCGGTATTGGTGGTCAGGTCGTGGGTGATGCCGGTGATCGGATCCAGGAACACGAAGCGGCCCTGCGGCGTGGCCGAGCTGCCGTTGTCCACCCCGGTCCCGGGCACGGGCACGCGGGCCGGGCCGTATTCCGAAGACGGCGACTCTTCCTGCCTGAAATACGACGCGCCCACGAACCACTGCAGGCGCTCGTTGCCGCCGCCGTAGCCCATGTCCGCGCTCCAGGTGTCGCCGCCCAGGTCCTCGTAGGTGCCGTAGTGCAGTTCGATGTCCCCGCCCTGCACGTCCTTGCGGGTGATGATGTTGACCACGCCGGCGATGGCATCGGAGCCATAGATCGACGAGGCGCCGTCCTCCAGCACCTCGATGCGGTCGACCAGTGCGAGCGGGATGGTGTTGAGGTCCACCGCTGCGCCCACGCCGGAGCCCGACGATTCATTGACCCAGCGAATGCCATCGACCAGCACCAGCACACGCTTCGGCCCGAGGTGGCGCAGGTCCACCGTGGCTGCGCCCGCGCCCACGCCGCCGCCGTCGGGCGGGAAGCCGAAGTTGCCGCTGGAGTTGAAGCGGGTGTTGAGTCCGGCACCGCTGGCGGTGAGGTTCTGCACGATGTCCGACACCGACTTGAAGCCGGTGCGGTCGATGTCCTCGCGCGTGATCACCTGCACGGGTACGTGCGTTTCGAGTTCGGACTGCTTGATGCGCGAACCGGTGACGGTGACCGAGTCCAGCGTGGTGGGACTGGTGTCCTGGGCGGAGGCGACGACGGGGGCGGTCAGGGACAACGCGGCGCAGACGGCGGCCGCAAGCAGGCAACGCGGGGGCATGGCCATGGGGCTCTCCTGGTGAGCAGAATGCCGGCCCGTTGCCCCCGTGCCGTCGGCGGCCCAGTTGTAAACAAACTGTAAAGCGGCGGCAAGCCCGGGCGGGCCCCCGCCTCAGCCCTGCAGCACCAGGCTCAGGCCCACGGCCGCCAGGAACACGGCGAACACCCGCCGCAGGGCCGGGCCGCTGATCGCATGGGCCAGGCGCGTGCCCAGCGGCGCGGCCAGCACCGACGTGACCGCGACACCGATGGCAGCCGGCAGGTAGACATAGCCGATGGCGCCCTCGGGCAGGCCGCCGGGCGGGGCATTGAGCGCGTAGCCCAGCGCGCTGCCCACCGCGATCGCCACGCCGCAGGCCGACGAGGTGCCGACCGCGCGCACCGGGCGCACGCCGCGCCAGACCAGCAGCGGCACCGTCATGCTGCCCCCGCCGATGCCGACCACGGCCGAAAGGGCCCCGATGCCGGTCCCGGCGGCGGTCATCGGCACGCCGGTGGGCACGACGTCGCGACCGCTGTCGCCGCGGGTACCGCCGAAGGCCATCTGCGCGCCGGCCAGCAGGCAGTAGCCGGCCACGATCCAGCGCAGCACGATGCCTTCCAGGCCGACCGCGAAGCGGCTGCCCAGCCAGCCGCCGATGAGCAGGCCGGGCAACATCCACGCCACCGTCGGCCAGAGCACGCTGCCGCGCCGGTGGTGCGAACGTGCCGACGACATGGCGGTGAACAAGATGCTGCCCATCGAGGTGGCGAGCGCGGCATGCATCGCCAGGTCCACCGGCACGCCGTGCAGCGGCAACAGCCACGCCAGCGCCGCGACCAGCACGAGGCCGCCACCGATGCCGAGCAGGCCCGCCAGCACGCCGGCCACGATGCCAAGCACCGGGAACATCCAGAACCCTTCGATCACGCCTGCTCCTTCAGCATGGACGCGGAACCCATTCGATATAGTCGCCGCATGCTAACGCCCCCCCGCCTCCTGCTGTCCGCGGCGCTGTCACTGTGCCTTCTTTCCACCTCCACCGCCGCGTTTTCCCAGGCCCGTCCCGATGACGACATCGCCCGGCGCGCGCTGACCGCCGCCGAGATCGGCCAGCCGCTGCCGCCGCTGCGCGCCGACCATCCGCTGCAGGGCTGGATCGCGCATGCGCGGCTCAACCGCGACATCGCCAACGTCACCCATGCCGAGGCGATGGCGTTCCTGGAGCGGTATCGCGGCCAGGCGGTGGAGGCGACCTTCCGTGCCGCGTGGCTGGCCGAACTTGCGAAGCGCAAGGACTGGCCGGCGTTCCGCGCGGCATGGGTGCCGGGCACAGGATCGGCGGCGCTGGCCTGCAATGCACTCGAGGCGCGACTGCGGACCGGTGCTGCGGATGCCGCATGGACGGCCGAGGTGCAGAAACTGTGGCGCGGCGCGGCGCGCTCGCAGCCCGACGCCTGCGATCCGGTGTTCGAGGCCCTGGCCCAGCGCGGCGGGCTGGGCGATGCCGAACGCTGGGCACGCATCGAAGCGGCGATCGCCGACGGCCAGCCGGCCGTGGTGCGCGCCGCTGCGCGTGGCCTGCCCGATGGCCAGCGCCAGCAGGCCGAGGCCTATGCGGCCTATCTCGGCCAGGCCGACGCACGCGCGACCTCATGGCCGAAGAACGCACGCAGCCGGCTGGCCGCCTCGCACGGGCTCGCGAACCTTGCGCGCACCAATCCCGATGCCGCGGAGGCGCTGCTGCCCCAGGTGGCGCAGGCGTTGGCCTTCACCGACGAAGACCGCAACCGCGTGCTGTACCAGGTCGCCCTGTGGACGGTGGCCTCGTACCACGACGGTGGCGCGCGCCGCCTGGCCGCCGTGCCGGAGGCGGCCTACGACGAGCGCCTGCACGAGTGGCGCGTGCGCGAAGCCATGGCGCGCTCGGACTGGCGCGCGGCGCTGGCCGGCATCGAGCGCATGGGCCGCGAGCAGCGCGGCCAGTCGCGCTGGACCTATTTCGAAGCACGCCTGCGCGAGCTCGCCGGCGACCGCGCCGCGGCGCGTCCGCTGTATGCCGCCGCGGCGCGCGATCCGGACTTCCACGGCTTCCTCGCCGCAGACCGCATCGACCAGCCCTATGCGCTGTGCCCGCTGGAACACGGTGGCAGCGCGGCCGACAAGGCAAAGGTGGCAGCCGACCCTGCGATGCAGCGCGCGATGGCCCTGTTCCGCATCAACCGCGCGGGCTGGGCCACGCGGGAATGGCAGGACGCGCTGTCGCGCTTCGACGACCGCCAGCGCCGGATCGCGGTGGAGATCGCGCAGGACAACGGTTGGTTCGACCGTGGCGTGTTCGGGCTGGTCAACGTCAATGGCGAGCGCAAGCCGGAGGAGCTGCGCCTGTACACGCTGCGCTTCCCCCTGCACCACGAGCAGCTGATCCGCGCCGAATCGGCGCGCAACGGCCTCGACACCGCCTGGGTGGCGGCCGAGATCCGGGCCGAGAGCACGTTCAATCCGCGCGCGCGTTCGCCCGCCAATGCGCGGGGGCTGATGCAGGTGCTGCCGGAGACCGGTGCGGCGGTGGCAAGGCGGCTGGGTCTTCCGTGGTCGGGAGCCGACGCACTGTTCGACCCGGCCACCAACGTGCGCATCGGCACCGCCTACCTGCGCGAGATGAAGGACAAGTACACCCTGCCCTACGTCGCCATCGCCGCCTACAACGCCGGCCCCACGCCGACGGCACGCTGGCAGTCGCAGCGGCCGGGCATGGACGCGGACTTCTGGATCGAGACCATCACCTACAAGGAAACCCGCGACTACGTGGCGCGCGTGCTGGCCTTCAGCGTGATCTACGACTGGCGCCTGGGCGACCGGCCGGTGCCGGTGAGCGACCGCATGCTGGGCCGCGCCGCGCCGGCGCGGAAGCGCTTCGAATGCCCGACCGCGTCCAAGCCCCCGGCCGACACGGCCAACGCGGCCGATGCGGCCAACGCGACCGACGTGGTCGACGCGGCCAATGCGACTGTAGGAGCGGCCGCCGCGAATCATGCGCCGCACTGGATCGGGATTTCCGCGAGGCCGATCGCGGCTGTAGCCGCTCCTACAGGGGGAAGCGGGGCGGCGAATGGTGGCTGAGGTGGCCACCTTCCTCGTCGGCGGCGCGGTGCGCGACCGGCTGCTGGGCCTGCCGCCGGGCGACCGTGACTGGGTCGTGGTCGGCTCCACGCCCGAAGCGATGCTCGCCGCCGGCTACCGTCCGGTGGGCCGCGATTTCCCGGTGTTCCTGCATCCGGAGACGGGTGAGGAACATGCGCTGGCCCGCACCGAGCGCAAGTCCGCGCGTGGGCACCGTGGCTTCGTGGTCGATGCCGCACCGACGGTCACGCTGGAGGAAGACCTCTCGCGCCGTGACTTCACCATCAATGCCATCGCCGAGGGTGCCGATGGCCGGCTGGTGGATCCCTACGGCGGCCAGCGTGATATCGAGGCCAGGCTGCTGCGCCACGTCGGGCCGGCCTTTACCGAGGACCCCCTGCGCGTGCTGCGTGCGGCGCGCTTCATGGCGCGCTTCGCCCCGCTGGGCTTCAAGGTCGCCGACGAGACCATGGCGCTTATGCGCTACATGGTCGCCGGTGGCGAACTCGCCGACCTGGCGCCCGAACGCGTGTGGCAGGAGCTGGTGCGCGCGCTGCGTTCGCCGCGGCCCTCGGCCTTCCTGCGCACGCTGCGCGACTGCGGCGCGCTGGCGGTGGTCCTGCCCGAGGTGGATGCGCTGTACGGCGTGCCGCAGCGCGCGGAGTACCACCCGGAGGTCGATACCGGCGTGCATGTCGAGCTGGTCTGCGACATGGCGGCCACGCTTGCGCCGGGCGACGACGGGATCGGCTTCGCCGCACTGGTGCACGACCTCGGCAAGGCGCTGACGCCCGCCGAAGAACTGCCGAAGCATATCCAGCACGAGACGCGCGGCGTGCGCCCGGTCCGGGAGTTGTGTGGACGCCTGCGCGTGCCCTCCGCGCATCGCGAACTGGCGGTCACCGCCTGCCGCGAGCACCTCAACGTGCACCGCCTGGCCGAGCTGCGCGACCAGACCGTGCACGACCTCCTGGTGCGCTGCGACGGCTTCCGCCGGCCGGAACGCATCGCGAAGCTGGCCACTGTCTGCGAATCCGACAAGCGCGGACGCGCGGGCCTCGAGGACCGACCCTATCCCCAGGCCGCGGAACTGGTGCGCCTGCGCGACGCCGCCGCCGTGGTCACCGGTGCCGACATCGCGCACTTGGAACTGGAAGGTCCGGCCTTCGGCGAGGCGCTGCGCAAGGCCCGCATCGCCGCGATCGGACGGGCGCGCACCCTGCGGCGCGAAACGGATTGAGCGTCCCGCGCACTCATCGCGCCGCAAGTCGCGCCTCGATCCGCAACAACAGGTCATGGACCGGCGTAAGCCGCGTTGCCAGCCCCGCGATCACGCCCAGCGTATTGGCCAGCGCGTCCATGCGGTCGGCCATGCGGTCGAAGGCCATCGCGCCCTGCGCATGCTCCAGGCCGATGCCCATCAGCACCAGGCCGAGCCCCGCGCCCAGCAGCGCCGGCCAGCGCGCGAACAGCTGCACGGCACTGGCGGCAAGCGCGAAATAGGCCAGGAAGTGGTGCAGCTTGTCGCTGCCCGGTGCATCCGGCAGGTCCGGCGCCGGCATCAGCGAGAATGCCGCAACCAACGCGATCGCCATCAACCACAATGCGCACCATGCCCAGCGCCAGCGCAGCGGCTTGAGCGAGCGCCCGAGGCGTGGTCGCCTGCTCACCCGCGTCGCCTCACAGCCGGAAGCTCAGGTCGCCGCCCAGGAAGGCGGCCTCGAACGGGACATCGCGTTCGAAGCCCATGGCCTGGAAGCGCTCGCCCATCGCCGACGGCAGCGTGAGCTGCTGCACCTCGCGACGCAGCGCATAACGCGCGGTGTCGCTGGGCGCCCGCGCCTCGTGCGCCTCGAGCCGCTGCATGAGGCCATTGCCCATGAGGAAGCCGGCCTGGTTGTTGTATCCGGCAAACTCGAACCCGGCGCCCGTGCCCGCTTCCGCCAGTGCGGTGAAGTCGACGGACGCGGTGATGTCCTGCAGGCCCACGCGCGCCAGCACGTCGTCGACCACGTGGTGGCGATGGAACGCACGCAGCGTGCCCCTGTCACGCGTGGGCGCGTAGTACTCGCGGCGCGGATAGCCGTAGTCGATGAAGAGCATCGCGCCGGCCTGCATCCGGCCCATCACGGCCTGGATCCAGTACGGCAGCTGCGGCAGCAGTTCGGACCGGTAGCCGTCGGGGAAGGGGCCTTCGCCGCGGTCGCTTTCGACATGGCGCACGGCCGCCGTCATCAGCGCATCCGAGGGGATCTCGACGATGCGGAAACCTTCGTCGGCATCGCGCGCCACGCCCTCCTCCATCACCTCGCCACCGCGGATCACGAAGCGCGGCGTGGGCAGGGCATCGATCACCTCGTTGGCGAACAGCACCCCGCTCCAATCCTCGTCGGCCAGCGGCCGGTCGAGCCATTCGGTGCGTGCGAAGAGGGCTTCGGGCAGGCGCTGGCGCAGCCGCTCGCGCTGGCGTTCGCGCAGGTCGGCACTGGGTTCGAGGATGGCGTAGCGGGCGGGCATGGCCTCGAGGGCGTCCAGGTGCCGGATCGCGGCTTCGGCGAAGGCGCCGCTGCCACCGCCGATCTCGAGAAACACCGCGTCGCTGCCGACGCGGCGCAGCGGAGGCGCCAGCGCCTCGGCCACGCATTCGGCGAACAGGCTGCCGAGCTCCGGGGCGGTGACGAAATCGCCGGCACGGCCGAACTTGGTGCTGCCCGCGCTGTAGTAGCCGAGGCCCGGCGCGTACAGCGCCAGCTCCATGAAGCGCGAGAACGGGATCGCGCCGCCGGCATCGGCGATCACGGCGTGGATCAGGGCGCGCAGGCGGTCGCTGTGGGCCTGCGCCGCGGGGTCGATCGGGGGAAGCGGCATGGGGGTTTCCGTGGCGTTTGCACGCGACAGGATACGGAAACGCGGGTCGCGGATCGGTATCGTGTATGGCCCCCGTTACGGAGCCAGCCATGCAACCGGGCCATCCCGTCGCGCTCGTCACCGGTGCCGCGCGCCGCCTCGGCGCCGCCATCGCGCGCAAGCTGCACGCCGCGGGCTACGACCTGGCCCTGCACTACCGCGAATCCGCGGACGACGCAGAGGCGCTGGCCGAAAACCTGCAGGCCGCGCGCCCGGACAGCATGCTGCTGCTGGAGGCGGAGCTCGGGGAGTTCGACCGCCTGCCCGAGCTGGTCGCCCGCACCATCGGCCGCTTCGGCCGCCTCGACGCGGTGGTCAACAACGCGTCCGGCTTCGGGCCCGCGGCCTTCGGCGATATCCACCCCGCGCACTGGGACGCGATGATGGCGGTGAACGCGAAGGCGCCCTTCTTCCTTGCCCAGGCCGCCGCGCCGCACCTCCGCGCCACGCGCGGGGCGATCGTCAACCTGTCGGACGTCTACGCCCGCGCGCCACGCGCGGACCTCGCCGCCTACGCCACAAGCAAGGGCGCGGTGGAAGCCGCCACCCGCGCGCTGGCGGTCGCCATGGCGCCCGCGGTGCGGGTGAATGCGGTGGCGCCGGGTGCGATCCTCTGGCCGGACGAGGGCATCGACCCGGCGCTGAAGGAACAGCTGCTGGCCAGGACGCCGCTGGGCCGCACCGGGACGCCGGACGAGATCGCAGCAGCCGTGCTCTGGCTGCTGCGCGATGCGACCTACACCTCGGGTACCGTGCTGTCCGTGGACGGCGGCCGCCACCTGGGCTGATCGGCGATCAGCGCTTCGGCGCGAACGCGTGCGCGATATCCGTGCCGCGGAACGATGGCGGCAGCTCCTGCGTGACCGCATAGCGGTACAGCACCGCCGAATAGATGCCGGTCAGCGCGGCCTGGTACACACCCAGCACCAGCACGCCGATGCCGCAGACCACGCCCACCACCACGGCGAGCACCCACGACGCCTGCGCGGCCACGAACACCAGCGCCAGCGACACCAGCACGGCGATCGTGGTGAGCACCCCGAAGGCCGCGCCGATCCCCAGCTGGCCCACGGCGTTCTCGCCCCAGGTGCGCTTGAGGAGCGCGACGCTCTGCTTCAACGCATCCACCGGACCGATATCGCGACTGACCAGCACCGGCACCACCAGGAAGGTGGCCAGCGTCCAGGCCATGCCCAGGCCGCTGCCGACGAGGCGCACCAGGAAGTTGTTGTCCTTGCCCTTCATCGCCTGCAGCAGCACGCCCACCGTGGCGGCGATCGCGGCGTAACCAAAGATCGCACCCAGGCGCGCGCGTGCAGCGGCCAGGCCGTCGGAGAGCGTGGGGTCGCCACCGTCGAGGCGGATCATCGCCGCGCCGACCAGCGCGCAATTGAAGAAGATCATCACGCTGTAGGTGCAGAAGTAGAAGGCGAAGCCGAGCAGCGCGCCGGTCACGCCGAAGCCGTCACTGAACAGCCGCAGCGCCAGCGTCGGCAGGGCGAACGTGGCCAGCACCAGCAGGGTGGCCAGGCCGGACAGCACCGGGAACAGCATCAGCTCGCGATCCGAGCGCAGCACCGCGGCGCTCGCCTTGACCATCTCCCAGCTGCGCGAAAACCTGTCGAACATCGCACTCCCTCCTCCGTGGCCGTGCCCCGCGGCGACCGCTGCGGCCGCCTGCGTCCAGCACGTGGTTCCATGACGGGAGCACTGCGCGGAGTGTGACGGCGCGGATGATCCGCCCGCCCCCCGCCCGCCCGGTCAAGGGGCGGCGTGGACCACGTCGGCGAGCCCGGGCAGCGGCACTTCCCGCATCACGACGCCACGCTCCGGCGAGTCCGCCCACAGCGAGGCGAGCCTGCGCCCCGCCACCGGCTCGACGATCTCCGGCGCGATCTCCGCCAGCGGGCGCAGCACGAAGGCGTGGCGCAGCTCGCCCCGCGGCAGGCGCAGGTTGCCGGGACCGCTGCAGACCAGGTCGTCGAACAGCACGATGTCGATGTCGAGCGTCCGGTCGCCGAAGCGCGGGCCGCTGCGGTCGCGGCCATGGGCGTCCTCGAGCGCATGCAGCCAGTCGTTGAGCGCCAGCACGTCGAGGTCGGTTTCGATCACCGCCGCGGCATTGACGAAATCGGCGCCGTCGAATCCCACTGCCGGCGTGCGATAGGCCGCCGATGCGCGGATGTCGCCGAAGCGCTCGCGCAATGCCGCGAATGCGAGGGCGATATGCCGTTCGGGATCGATATTGCTGCCGAGACTGAGGCAGGCGGTGGCCATGGGCGCGCTCCGTGGGGGCGGCCATGATCGCGCATCCGGCGCCGCCCGCGCGAGCGGCGCCGGGCGCCTGCTCAGTGTGCTTCGCGCGGCCCCGGCCCGTCGGGCGCGGGAAGCGCCCTGTCGGTCCCGGACGACCCGTCGTCGCGCCGCAGCCGGACCTCCACCGGCGCGTCGCTGTGCGCCTGGAACACGCGCAGCCCGAACTCGGGGAGGATCGCCAGCAGATGGTCGAAGATGTCCGACTGGATGCGTTCGTAGGCGGCCCAGGCGACGTCGGAGGTGAAGCAGTAGATCTCCAGCGGCAGGCCATGGTCGGTGGGCTGCAACTGGCGCACCAGCAGGGTCATGCCCTGGTGCACGCCCGGATGGTTCTCGAGGTATTGCTGCACATAGGCGCGGAACGTGCCCAGGTTGGTCACCCTCCGGCGGTTCACCGGCTCGCCGCCATGTTCGGCCAGCTTCGCGTTCCACTCCTGCAGCTCGCTCGACTTGCCGTCGAGGTAGGCGTCGAGCAGGCGGAAGCGGCGGAAGCGCGCCACCTCGTCGGCATCGAGGAAGCGGGTCGAATGCTGGTCGAGGTAGATCGCGCGCTTGATGCGGCGGCCACCGGATTCGGTCATGCCGCGCCAGTTCTTGAACGAATCGCTGATCAGCTTGCGCGTAGGGACGGTGGTGATCGTCTTGTCCCAGTTCTGCACGGTGACCGTGTGCAGCGCGATGTCGATCACGTCGCCGTCGGCGTTCTGGCTCGGCATCTCGATCCAGTCGCCGATGCGCACGCGCCCGTCGCCGCTGATCTGCAGGCTGGCGGCGAAGGACAGGATGGTGTCCTGGAAGATCAGCATCAGCACCGCGCTCGCCGCACCCAGGCCGGTCAGCACGTGCACCAGGTCGACGCCGGCGAGCAGTGCCACCGAACCCAGCGCGGCCATCACCAGGGCGATGATCTTGGCGACCTGCAGATAGCCCTTGATCGGCTTGTTGCGTGCATCCGGGCGCCGTTCGTAGATCTCGTTGGCGACGTCGAGCGCATGGCCGAAGGCCAGCGCCACGGTGAAGATCACGAACACCCGGCACAGCCCGCTGACGAACACCACCAGTTGCGGCGGCAGGTCGGGCACCAGGCCGATGCCGGCGCCGATCACCAGGGCCGGCACCACGTTGGCCAGGCGCGAGACGACGCGCATGCGGCTGGCGGACTCGCCGGCATGCCCGGTCAGGGCCGCCACGCGCGCGATCACATGGCGCAGGCCGCGCAGCAGCACGCGCCGGGTGATGAAGTTCGCCACCCACGCGACCAGCAGCAGCGCGGCGAGCATCAGGACGGTATAGGCCCAGGGCCAGGGTGCGAGCGCGTCCTGCAGCGCATCGAATCGGTATTGCATGGAACCTCCGGTTGCGGCGGATCAGCCGGCCCGGGAGCGCTCGATCACCACGCCGACGGCGCGCGCACCGCGCACTGCGCCGGGCTTGCTGAGCTTCAATCGTAGCCGCTCGACCTTGAACTCGTTCAGCACGATGTCCGCGCAGCGCTCGGCCAGCGTCTCCACCAGGCCGAAATCCGACTGCGAGACGTACTCGACCAGGCGCTTGCTGACGGCCTTGTAGTTGAGCGTGTCGTTGATGTCGTCGGTCGCGGCGGGAACGCGGTTGTCGAAGGCCATCTCGAGGTCGAAGACCAGCGTCTGGCGGATGCGGCGTTCCCAGTCATAGATGCCGATCAGGGCCTCGATCTCGAGCCCTTCGATGAAGACATGGTCCATGGCGCGCATCCGGGCGGCGGGCCAGCTTAGCGCGCCGCGCCCGCGCCGACCCCGGGCAGCGTGGCCATGTCCCAGCGCGGCGTGACGTGCACGGCATCGGGCGCACGCTCGCCGGCCTGCAGGCGAAGTGCGCCGGCGAAGGCGATCATGGCGCCGTTGTCGGTGCACAGCGCCGGGCGCGGGAAGCAGGCGCGCCCGCCGCGCTTGGCCGCCATCTCCTGCAGCCGCGCGCGCAGGCGACGGTTCGCGCCGACACCGCCGGCGACCACCAGCGTGTCGCTGCCGGCCGCATCCAGCGCGCGCCCGCACTTGATGGCGAGCGTGTCGACCACCGCGTCCTCGAACGCGCGCGCGATGTCGGCGCGGGTGGTGTCGGACCCGTCGCCATCGCGCCAGGCCAGCATCACCTGGGTCTTGAGGCCGCTGAAGCTGAAGTCGAGGCCTGGACGGTCGGTCATCGGCCGCGGGAAGCGGTAGCGGCCAGGCTGCCCGGACTCGGCCAGCGCCGCGAGCTGCGGCCCACCGGGATACGGCAGGCCCATCAGCTTGGCGGTCTTGTCGAAGGCCTCGCCCGCGGCGTCGTCGAGGGTCTCGCCCAGCAGGCGGTAGCGGCCGATGGCGTCCACCGCGACCAACTGGGTGTGTCCGCCGGACACCAGCAGGGCCACGAAGGGCGGCTCCGGCGGATCGTCCTCCATCAGCGGGGCCAGCAGATGACCTTCCATGTGGTGCACGGCGACCGCCGGCAGATCGAGCGCCCAGGCGAGCGAGCGCGCCACGCCCGCGCCCACCAGCAGCGCGCCCACCAGGCCCGGGCCGGCGGTATAGGCCACGCCATCGAGGTCCTCCACCCCGAGCCCGGCCTCGCCCAGCGTCTGGCGGATGAGCGGCAGCAGCTTGCGCACGTGGTCGCGGCTGGCGAGTTCGGGCACGACCCCGCCGTATTCCGCGTGCAAGGCGATCTGGCTGTACACGGCATGCGCGCGCAGGCCGGCCGCGCCGGGCAGTTCCGTGTCGTAGACGGCGACGCCGGTCTCGTCGCAGCTGGTTTCGATACCGAGGACTTTCATGGGGCGATCGCGGCCGTAGCCGCTCCTACAGGGAGGGGGCGCGGCGGCCGGCGCGGGCGGCAGGGCCCGCGATCGCAGGGTGGTTTGCACCAGCCGCGCGTCGGGGCTATCATACGCGGCTCGCCGGGGGGAAACCGGCGCACCCTGACACCAGAGATTCCCAATGCCCAGCGTCAAAGTCCGCGAAAACGAGCCTTTCGAGTTTGCCCTCCGCCGCTTCAAGCGCACCTGCGAAAAGGCCGGCGTGCTCGCCGAGACCCGCAAGCGCGAGTTCTACGAGAAGCCGACGCAGGAGCGCAAGCGCAAGGCCGCCGCGGCGGTGAAGCGCCAGGCGCGCCGCACCTCGCGCGACGTCACCAAGCGCCAGCGCATGTACTGATCGACCTGCCGGCGCCCTGCGCGCCGCGGTCGCATCGTATCCACGGGAGCCGGCACGCGGGAGCGTCGCCGGCTTTTCGTGTTCACCGAAATCCATGGAGCAATCCACGATGAGCCTCAAGCAGCGCCTCACCGATGACATGAAGGCCGCCATGAAGGGCGGCGACAAGGCCAGCCTCGGCGTGATCCGGCTGGTCAATGCCGCGATCAAGCAGCGCGAGGTGGACGAGCGCATCGAGCTCGACGACGCCCAGGTGCTGGCGGTGCTGGAAAAGATGGTCAAGCAGCGCAAGGACTCGGTGACCCAGTACGAGGCCGCCGCGCGCGAGGACCTGGCCGCGATCGAGCGCGCCGAGATCGAGGTCATCCAGCGCTACCTGCCGGAGAAGCTGGGCGAGGCCGAGGTGCAGGCCGCGATCGACGCCGCCATCGCCGAGACCGGCGCCGCCGGCCCGGCCGACATGGGCAAGGTCATGGGCGTGCTGAAGCCGCGCCTGGCGGGCCAGGCGGACATGGGCCAGGTATCGGCGCTGCTGAAGCAGGCACTGGCGCGCTGATCCGGGGCAACCACGCGGCGTCCACCGCCGCGGCCGCATCCTGCGCGGCATGGCCGAACTGATCACCGATCGCCTGAAAGGACACTTCGAGCGGCTGCAGCAGTCGCTGCCCTACGCGATCGTGCAGCGCTTCATCGAAGTCGACATCCTCACCCACGCCGCGTCGCTGACGTTCTTCGCCCTGCTGTCGCTGGCACCGCTGCTGGTGCTGCTGCTGTGGCTGACGGCCTCGCTGTATCCCGCCGCGCAGCAGGCACTGCTGGAGCAGGTGCAGGCCATCGCCGGCACGGGGGCCGGCGAGGTCGCCAACACGGTGCTCCAGAACGCCCGCACCGAGCCGGACATCGGCTCGCTGGCCGGCCTGTGGAGCACCGCGCTGCTGTTCTTCGGCGCCACCGCGGTGTTCGCCCGCCTGCAGGGCACGCTCAACCTCGTCTTCCACACCTCCGGCGAGAAGGTGCGCGGGGGGCTCAAGGCCTGGCTGCGCAAGCGCGTGTTCTCCTTCGGGGTGGTGCTCGCGCTGGGCTTCCTGCTGCTGGTCTCGGCCGCGCTGACCACGGCGCTCGAGCTGTGGTTCGCCGGCTCGCCCACCCTGCCCGTGCTGGGCAACCTGGCCTCGCTGGGCCTGTACGCCCTGGCCTTCGCGCTGATGTACCACTACCTGCCCGACCGCCGGGTGCGCTGGCAGCAGGCCTTCCTTGGCGGCATGCTGACGGCGCTGCTGTTCGTCGTGGGCCGCTGGGGCATCGGGCTGTACATTGCCGAGGCCGCGCCCGGCAGCGCGTACGGCTCGGCGGGCACCCTGGTGGTGCTGCTGGTCTGGCTGTACTACGCGGCGGTGGTGTTCTTCGTGGGCGCGATGATCACGGCGGTGATCGACGAGCGCTGGCGGCTGAGCGACGTGCGCAAGCGGCTGGACGCCCGGGCGGCGCGCCGGGGCATGCCGCCGCCCTGAGCAACCCCGCCTTCCGGCGGAGACGGTGGAAGCGCGTGCGATCATGGCGGCATGGCCCGCCTCTCCGATGCCTTCATCGACGACCTGCTTGCCCGGACGGACATCGTCGAGGTCATCGGGCAGCGCGTGCCGCTCAAGCGGCAGGGACGCGAGTATTCGGCGCGATGTCCGTTCCACGACGAGCGCTCGCCATCGTTCACGGTGTCGCCCACCAAGCAGTTCTACCACTGCTTCGGCTGCGGGGCCCATGGCACCGCGATTTCCTTCCTGATGAATTTCGACCGCCTCGAATTCCTCGACGCGGTCGATGAACTCGCCAAGCGGGCCGGCATCGAGGTTCCGCGCGAGACCCGGCAGCAGAACGAGAACCCCGACTTCCGCGACATGTACGCGCTGCTGGACGAGGCCGCGCGCTTCTACCGCGGCGCGCTGGTGCCCGGCACCCAGGCCGACGACTACCTGTCGCGGCGCGGCATGGACGCGGCCATCCGCGAGCAGTTCGGCATCGGCTACGCCCCGGGCGGCTTCGCGGCGCTGAAGGACGCGCTGGGCACCAGTCCGCGCCGCACCAGCCTGCTCGAGCGCACCGGCATGCTGTCGAAGAACGACCGAGGGCACGTCTACGACAAGTTCCGCGACCGGGTGATGTTCCCGATCCACGACCGCCGGGGCCGCGTGATCGCCTTCGGCGGCCGGGTGCTGCGCGCGGAGGATTCGCCCAAGTACCTGAACTCGCCCGAGACCCCGCTGTTCCACAAGGGGCGCGAACTCTACGGCCTCTGGCAGGTGCGCCAGGCGCACCAGAAGATCGCGCGGCTGGTGGTGGTCGAGGGCTATATGGACGTGGTGGCGCTGTTCCAGCACGGCATCAGCCAGGCCGTGGCCACGCTGGGGACGGCGACCACGCCCGACCATGCGGAACTGCTGTTCCGCAATGCGCCCGACGTCTATTTCTGCTTCGACGGCGATGCCGCCGGGCGCCGCGCCGCGGCGCGCGCGATGGAATCGGTGCTGCCGCGCATGAAGGACGGCCGCCAGGCCTTCTTCCTGTTCCTGCCCGAGGGCGAGGATCCGGACACCATCGTGCGCAACGAGGGCGCGCCGGGCTTCGAGGCGCGGCTGGCGGCGGCCACGCCGCTGTCGCAATTCCTCTTCGACCACCTGGCCGGGGACGGCATCAACCTGGCGACGCTCGATGGCAAGGCACGCCTGGCCGAACGCGCCAGGCCGATGCTGGCGCAACTGCCCGAAGGCGCCTTCGCCGACCTGATGCAGCAGCGGCTGACCGAGCTCACCGGCGTGGGTGCGCGTGCCGCGCCGCCCGAGGTGCATGTCCCGGCCGCGCGCGCGCGCCGCGCGCCTGCCGTCACCGCACCGCGCCGCAGCCTGGTACGCAGCGCCATCACTCTGCTGCTGCAGAAGCCGCAGCTGGCGCTGGAGCTGCAGCCGCCGTTCCGCTTCGTCGCGCTGCGCCAGCCGGGCATCGAACTCCTGACCGAACTGGTGGCGATCGTGAGCGCGCGGCCGGACATCGGGACCGGCGCGATCCTTGCCCACTTCGAGGGCCGTCCCGAGGCCGGGTCGCTGCACAGGCTCGCGGCCATCGACATGCCGGGCGACGAGGCCGGCTGGGCGCGCGAGTTCTGCGATGCGATCGCGCAGCTGGACCAGCAGACCCTGCAGCAGCGCGTGGACGAGCTGAACGCCAAGCAGCGCGAGGAGGGCCTGGACGCGGCCGACAAGGCCGAACTGCGCGAACTGCTGCTGGCGCGGAGCGCTGCACGCAGCTGACGGGGCTGCAGGGCCAGCGGCATTTCAGTGCGGTGACAGGGGTTTTCCCCAATGGCGGACCCGGCCGCCACTGCGTACCGTGCCGTACGTTCGCTCGAACCCGGCTGGCGCCATGTCCTTCGAAGCCCACGGCACGACCCCGTCCCTGTTTCCGTCGCAGCCCTGGCGCGACGCATTCGACAGCCTGCGGCCAGGCGCGCGCGGTGCGGAGCCCGTACTCGACCCCGCCCTCCTGGACGCCCCGCCCGCCGACGTCGCGCTCGAACTCGACGCACGCAGCGTGGAGACCCGCGACGCGAATACCGGGCAGTGGAACACCAGCTACGTCGCGCAGGGCGAGGTCGCCATCCGCGGCCCCGGCGGTGCGGCCAGCACGGTCCCGGTGCGCTACGAGGTCACGCTGCGCAACGAGGACGCCACGCCGGCGGCGATGGCGTCGGTGAACCCCTTCGACCCGGCCACCATCCCGCCGCGCGCGCGCATCGAAGTGCATGGCGCCGACTACGTGGGCACCGCGCTGGAGCCCGCCTTCCGCGAACTCGCCGCGGCCAACGACCTGGCCTCGATCGAGGACCTGCGCCTGTCGCTCGAGATGACGGAAAAGAAGGGCCTGCGCGTGATGAGCGGCGCCGAGCGCCTGTTCGATGCCCCGCGCGATGGCGGCCCCGGCTCGCCCGCGCTGGAGCGCGAGGACTTCACCCGCCACACCACCATGCTGGCCGACCCCGCCGGTGCCGACCGCGCGCAGTACACCCGCATGCTGCTGACCGGGCAGATGCCCGACGGCACCGTGCGCACCAGCGAGGACGTGGAACCGGGCGTGGTGGCCGGCATCGTGGCCGAGACCGGTTCCGGGGAGGTCAATGACATCACCTGGACGCTCGATGCCGAAGGCCGCCCCACCGGCGCCGAGGCCGTGCTGACCTGGGAGCCGACCAGCCGTGGCCGCGACTCCGACCGCATCGAAGCCAATGCCCAGAGCCGCTTCCGCGTCGACAACGACATGAAGGGCAGCGGCGATGACGTCGGCCACCTGCTCGCCTACCGCTTCGTGCAGGGCCATGGCGAAGTGAACATGTTCCCGCAGTTCTCGAGCTTCAACCAGGGCGCCTACGCGAAGATGGAGCAGGAGTGGAGCGACTGGATCGGCGCCGGCATGGAGGTGCGGATCGACATCGACCTGGTGCGCAACGACGCCGCGCGCCCGGACGAAGTCCACGTCGACTACGAGGTCATCGACCCGGTCACCGGCAGCGTGGTCTATGACCCGTCGCTGCTCGCCTTCGGCAACAGCGCCGGCCAGTCCTTCGATGCCATCGCCTCGCAGCGCATGCCCGACATGATCGACAGGGCCGCGGCCTGACGGCAGACTGCCCGGATGCACGCTGGCCCCACGCCCGACCGCAATGAACTGATCGCGCGCATCGGGAGGCTGCTGGTGGCCGACCCGGCGGTGTCCGACGGTGCCTGGCATGGCTACGCCATGATCGTGCGTTACGGCGACGCAGCCATTGCCCGGCGCATGACCGGCTTCCGCTACGACAGGGCCGGCGGCTACGTGGCTGCCACGCCGGATGCCGCCACGCTCGGCCCTGCCTTCGATGCGCTCCGCGACGCCACCCGCGTGCCGGGCAAGGCTCCCTGGGGTGCGTGCGTGCTGCGCCTCTGGCGCGAGACGGGTCGCCTGGCGGTGGAATTCGAGTACGACGCACCAGAGCACTGGGACATCACGCCGGAGACGCTGGCCGCCGTCGCGGCACGGGCTCGGCCCGGGGGCTGAGGCAGAGAGCGTTCTGGCCACGGATTGCGCGGATCGGCCTTCATCCGCGCGATGCGTGGCGTCCTACCCGACCCGCTGGAACTCGAACACGGGCGAAGGCTGCAGGAACGGCAGCAACCAGTGGTCCACCAGCAGGAAGGCGAACAGCGCCATCAGGTAGACCACCGAGTAGTTGAAGACGCGCATGGGGTAGAAGTCGTCCGGCGGGTCCATCAGGCGCCACGCGTGCCACAGGAACACCAGGCCCAGCACCAGGGCGCCGCCCAGGTAGAACAGCCCGCTCATGCGCGCGGCCCAGGGCAGGACGCTCGCCACCAGCAGGAGCACGGTGTAGAGGAGGATCTGCCAGCGCGTGTACTGCACGCCGTGGGTGACCGGCAGCATCGGCACCAGCGCCCGCGCGTAGTCGTCGCGGCGGAAGATGGCCAGCGCCCAGAAGTGCGGCGGCGTCCACACGAAGATGATCAGCACCAGCAACAGCGCGTGGGCCCAGTCCCACTCGTTCCGCATGCCGGTGACCGCGGCCCAGCCAAGCAGCGGCGGCGCGGCGCCGGCGATGCCGCCGATCACGATGTTCTGCGGTGTCGCGCGCTTCAGGAAGCCGGTGTAGATGATCGCGTAGCCGATCAGGGAGGCGAAGGTCAGCATCGCCGTGATCGTGTTGACCAGCAGCACCAGGATCAGCATCGAGGCGACGCCCAGCGCAAGCGCGAAGACCAGCACCTGCACCGGACGCAGGGCGCCGGTGGCAAGCGGGCGCTCGGCGGTGCGCGCCATCACCTTGTCGATGCGCTGGTCGATCAGATGGTTGATCGCCGCCGCGGAGGCCGCCGCCAGCCAGATGCCGACGAAGCCCGCCACCGACTCCTGCAACGGCGGCAGCCCCGGGACTGCCATGAACATGCCGACGAAGGCGGTGAACACGATGAGTGCCACCACCCGCGGCTTGGTCAGTTGCCAGTATTGGCCGAGCTTGCCGCCCACGTCAGTCGACCCCGCGCAGGCGCGCCAGCAGCGACACCATGACGAACACCAGCAGCGCGGCGCCGCCGTTGTGCATCACCGCGACCTCCAGCGGCAGCGACAGCTTCACGTTGAGGATGCCCAGCGTCACCTGTGCCACGGTCAGCAGCGCCAGCAGGACGCCCCAGCCGCGCAGGCCCGGCGTTCGGACCATGGCCACCGCCGCCCACAGCAGCATCGCCGCCGCGGCGACCGCGCCAAGGCGATGGGTCACGTGGATGGCGATGCGCGCCGCACCGTCGAGCACGCCGCCCTCGTAGTCGACGCCGATGCCGCGCCAGAGCACGAAGCCCTCGCGGAAGTCGGTCGGCGGCAGCCACAGGCCCGCGCACTGCGGGAAGTTCTCCATCGACCAGCCCCCGGCACCGCAGGACAGCGCGGCGTAGTTGGCGCTGACCCAGCCACCGAGCGCGATCTGCACGGCCAGCACCGCGAGCGCGGCCCACAGCAGGCGGCGCAACCGCAGGGCGTCCGCCAGCACGATCGGCCGGTTGGTCGCGCGCCAGGCCATCCAGGTCAGCAGGGAGAAGGTCAGCAGGCCGCCCATCAGGTGGCCCATCACCACCACCGGCTTCAGCAGCCAGGTGACCGTCCACATCCCGAGCAGGGCCTGGAAGATGATCACCGCGAGCGTCAGCGACGACTCGCGTGCGAGGTCGCGACCCTGCCAGCGCAAAGCCGCCGCGAGCAGGATGGCTTCGCCGGCGATCGCCAGCACCGATGCCGCGACATGCGCGCCGGCCATGTAGGCCGGGATCGCGATCGCCACCAGCCCGGCGGCGCCCACGACCTGGGCGATGCCGTACCGGCGGCGGCGGGCCGCGAGCAGCGCCATCACCAGCACCAGCACGCCGAGCAGCGCGGCGATATGGCGGTGCACCTGTTCGCGCCAGGCCTTGTGGTCCTCGAAGGCCCGGATGGCGCTGGCGGCGTGGTCGGCCACCTGGTGCGCGGCCTTCGGCCAGGTGGCGCGGCCGTAGCAGGTCGGCCAGTCCGGACAGCTCAGTCCCGCATGCGACAGGCGCACGAAGGCGCCGAACACGATCACGCCAAGCGCCAGCGCCACGGCCAGCCAGGCAATGCGGTGGAAGTGACGATGGATGTGTCGTACGCCGTGCTGCGACGCCGGGACCGCGGGCTTGGGGGTGCTGGTCATCACTTGAGCTTGAGCAGGCGCGCCATGTCGGTGCGCAGGTGTCCGGGATCGAACCCGGGCGCATAGCGCAGGATCACGAATCCATTGGGGTCGACAACATACACCGGCGCGCCCTGCGCACCGCCTTCGCCGACGCCCGGCAGCTGGGCGGAGAGCGCCGGATCCGGCTGGACCACGTTCCAGACCCGGTTCCGGAGCGCGCCCTCGGGTGGCTCGCCCACCCAGAGGATGTTCACGTGGTCGGCGTTGTGGCCGAACAGGCGCCAGACCTTGTCCAGGTCCTGGCTGAGCGTGACGCAGGCATCCGTACAGCTGGCCGGCGGCGCGACCAGGATGCGCCAGGTGCGCTCGACCGGATTCCACCGGTATTCGCCGCCGTCCACGAGCCGCGGCACCACCTGGCGCAGGTCGCCCGGCGGCTGCAGCAGTTCGCCGTGGTTCTTCATGCCGGCCGGGCGCCAGCCGGAAAAGCGCAGGGCGCCGGCCACGATCGCGCTGCCGAAGAACACGACCACGATGAAGACCAGGATCGCGCGGTTGCGATTGCGCTCGCGCACCGGGACGGTGGGACGGGCGTCGTGGGTGTCAGTCATGGGCGTTGCCTGCGAAACGTCAGGATCAGCGCGGTGGCCAGCACCGCCAGGGCGAGCGCGAACCACTGCACGGCGTAGCCGAGGTGGCGCTCGGGAGGAAGCGTGTTGGGCAGCACGTCGAGGTCGCGCGCGTAGCCCATGTCGAGCGCCGGATCGAGCTTCAGCACCCGCGGCGCCAGTGCCGGCTGGCCGAGCCGCCCGGCCAGCATGCCGGGGTCGAGACCGATGGCCAGCAGCGTGCCATCGCCCTCTTCCGCCACGCCGGCGGGTCCGATGCCATGCGACGGCGGTGGTGTCAGCAGGCCGGCGATCTCCAGCCGGCCTTCGACCCGCGGCACCCGGGGCAGCGTGCGTTCCGGTGGCAGCGGCAGCCAGCCCAGTTCGACAAGCAGGGGCATGCCGCCAGCGTCCGGCACGAAGACGCGGTAGGCACGCACGCCGGCGCGGCCGTTGCGCTGCTGGTTGTCGAGCAGCACGGCCGGCGCCTCGGCGAAGCGGCCGCTGCCCGCGCTCCAGTCGTAGCCGCGTGCGCGTTGCGCATCGCCGGCCAGTGCCAGCGGAACCGGCTCCTTCGCAGCGATCGTAAGCGCCACCTCGTCGAGCAGCGCCTGCTTGCCGTCCTGCCGCCCGAGCTGCCACAGCCCGAGCCAGGAGAACGCGGCGATCGCAAGCACTGCCGCGATCCAGCCGGCAAGCATGGTGGTCCGGCGGCTCATCCGGGCACAACGCGCAGGTGCGATACTGCGACGCTCGAACCGACCGCACCGGCCGCGGAGGCCAACCGCATGAGTGATTCGCTCAAAACCCTGCTCATCATCGCTTTCCTGATCCTGATCGTGTGGAACCTCGGCGCCGGGCTGTACTACATGCTGGTCGACAAGGGCACCACCAAGCGCACGGTGAATGCACTCACCAGGCGCATCGCGCTGTCGGTGGCACTGATCCTGATCGTGCTCCTCTCGATCTGGATGGGGTGGATCACGCCGCACGGCGTCCAGGGCTGAGCCCCGGAAAACGGCCGCGCGCGATGCCGCGGCCAAGACACGAAGGCCGGCATTCGCCGGCCTTCGTCATTCCATGACGGCCGCCCCCGGGGGCGCGCGCATCAGACCACGTAGACGAACAGGAACAGCGCCAGCCAGACCACGTCGACGAAGTGCCAGTACCAGGCCACGGCCTCGAACGCGAAATGGTTGTCGCGGGTGAAGTGGCCCTTGAAGCAGCGGAACCAGATGATCGCCAGCATGATGGTGCCAAGCGTGACGTGCGCGCCGTGGAAGCCGGTCAGCATGAAGAAGGTCGAGCCGTAGATGCCCGAGCCGAGCGTCAGGTTGAGGTCGCGGTAGGCGTGGATGTACTCCTCGACCTGGAAGAACAGGAAGATGCAGCCCAGCAGCACCGTCAGGCCCAGGAACACCAGCAGCTGGCGGCGGTTGTCCGCCTTCAGCGCATGGTGGGCGATGGTGAGGGTCACGCCCGAGGTCAGGAGGATCAGGGTGTTGAGCAGCGGCAGGCCCCAGGCCGGGATGGTCTGGAACGCACCACCGATTTCGCCCGGGCCGGCCGACGGCCACGCCGAGCTGTAGCCGTCCCACAGCAGCGCATTGGTGGCCATGCCGTCGCCGGCACCGCCCAGCCACGGCAGCGAGAGCTGGCGGGCATAGAACAGCGCGCCGAAGAAGGCGGCGAAGAACATCACTTCCGAGAAGATGAACCACACCATGCCCATGCGGAACGAGCCGTCGACCTGGCGGTTGTGGTAGCCCGAGACCGACTCGAGGATCACGTCGGCGAACCACTTGAACAGGATCAGGATCATGCCGGCGCAGCCGACGAAGAACACCGGCTTGCCCCAGGAGACCTCGTTGAACCAGCTCGCCAGGCCGAAGAAGAGGACGAAGAGCGCCACCGACGCGAACAGCGGCCACTTGCTGTCATGCGGGACGAAGTAGACGTTGGGGTCGCGCGGATCGGCTTGGGTCTGTGCCATGTTCGGTATTCCGTCGTTGCCGGGTCAGGGTGCCGCGAACGGCACGTTGGACGACGCGCCAAGCGCTGCGGACTGCTGCTCGCGCTCGGTCAGGACGTCGTTCTTGAAGAAAGTGTAGGACAGCGTGATCGTCTTGACGTCGGCGGGCAGCGACGGGTCGATGATGAAACGCACGGGCATGTCGCGGGTCTCGCCGGCGGCCAGCGTCTGCGCGGTGAAGCAGAAGCACTCGGTCTTGGCGAAGTAGCCGGACGCACGCGCCGGTGCCACCGAGGGCGTGGCCGTGCCGACGATCGGACGGTCGCCGTCGTTGTGCGCGTAATAGGTGGTCTCGTACTGCTGGCCGACCTGCACCTGCATGCGCGACTGGTTGGGGCGGAACGACCAGGGCAGCGACGAGTTGACGCCGCCGTCGAACTCGACCGTCACCATCCGGGCCTCGGCCACCGCACCGGCCCCTGCGTCGGCGCTGGCCGCGGTGTTGTCGAGCCGGATGCCGAACACCTTCTCGCAGGCGATGCGGTACAGCGGCACCAGCGAGAACGTGAATGCGAACGCGGCCAGCGCTGCGAGCAGCATCTTGCCCAGTCCTGCGGTCTTGGCCACCTTGCCGTTCACGACGCCAGCACCCCCGAAAGAATGAACGCGATGTAGATCACCAGTGCCACGGCGCCCAGGATCAGCGCCATGCGCACGACGCGCCGCCGCTGGGCGGCGACGCGGCCGGGCTCGTGCTGGTCAGGCGCGGCTGGCATCGTTGACCGGATCGATCTCGTGGCCTTCCGGATCGAGATCGCCGTGGGCGAGGTCGCCCGGGACGATGACCGGCGGCACGGTGAAGGTGTGGTGCGGCGCCGGCGACGGCACGGTCCACTCCAGGCCACGTGCACCCTCCCACGGACGCTGCGGTGCCGGGGCACCCTTCTTCAGCGAGTGGTAGAGGATGGCGAACATCATGAAGGGCGTGACGAACATGCCGAACGCACCGATCGAGCTGATCAGGTTCCAGTCCGCGAACACCACGTTGTAGTCCGGGATGCGGCGCGGCATGCCGGCCAGGCCCAGGAAGTGCTGCGGGAAGAACAGCAGGTTGACGAAGACCATGGTCCACCAGAAGTGGAACTTGCCCCAGGTCTCGTTGTACATGCGGCCCGTCCACTTCGGCCACCAGTAGTAGACGGCGGCGATCAGCGCCAGCACCGAGCCGGTCACCAGCACGTAGTGGAAGTGCGCCACCACGAAGTAGGTGTCGTGGTACTGGAAGTCCGCCGGGACGATGGCGAGCATCACGCCGGAGAAGCCACCGATGGAGAACAGGATCACGAAGGCGATCGAGAACAGCATCGGGGTCTCGAACGTCAGCGCGCCGCGCCACATCGTGGTGACCCAGTTGAAGATCTTCACGCCCGTGGGCACCGCGATCAGCATCGTCGCGTACATGAAGTAGATCTCGCCGCCCAGCGGCATGCCCGCCGTGAACATGTGGTGCGCCCACACGATGAACGACAGGAAGGCGATCGCGGCGGTGGCGTACACCATCGCCTGGTAGCCGAACAGCGGCTTGCGCGCGAACGTCGGGATGATCTCCGAGACGATGCCGAACGCCGGCAGGATCATGATGTAGACCTCGGGATGCCCGAAGAACCAGAAGATGTGCTGGTACATCACGGGATCGCCGCCGCCGGCCACGTTGAAGAAGCTGGTGTGGAAGTACTTGTCGGTCAGCAGCATGGTCACCGCGCCGGCGAGCACCGGCATGACCGCGATCAGCAGGAACGCGGTGATCAGCCAGGTCCAGCAGAAGATCGGCATCTTCAGCAGGTCCACGCCCGGCGCGCGCATGTTGAGGATGGTCGCGATGATGTTGATCGCGCCCATGATCGAGCTGATGCCCATCAGGTGGATCGCGAAGATCGCGAAGGCGACGTTGTAGCCGCCCTGCAGCGACAGCGGCGCGTACATCGTCCAGCCCGCGGCGGGCGCGCCGCCGGGCAGGAAGTAGGTCATCAGCAGCAGCGTGAACGCGAACGGCATGATCCAGAAGGACCAGTTGTTCATGCGCGGCAGCGCCATGTCCGGCGCGCCGATCTGCAGCGGGATCATCCAGTTGCCCAGGCCCACGAAGGCCGGCATGACGCCGCCGAAGATCATCACCAGCGCGTGCACGGTGGTGAAGGAGTTGAACAGCATCGGGTCGAAGTACTGCAGGCCCGGCTTGGTCAGCTCCAGGCGGATCAGCACCGACAGGAAGGCGCCGACGATGAACATCAGGAAGCTGAAGACCAGGTACAGCGTTCCGATGTCCTTGTGGTTCGTCGAGAAGAACCAGCGCTCGATGAAGCCCTGCTCGTGGCCGTGCTCATCGGTGTGATGGTCGGCGGCGGGATGCGTGACTGCCATGACTACCTCTGCGTATGCGTGTCGATCAGCCGGCGACCGGAGCGGTCGTGGCGTCGGAACTCGGGGCCGCGGCCGTCGCCGGTTCCGCGTTGGCGGCCGGGTCGGTCGGATTGACGCCGGCGGGACCGGCCGGGGCGGCGGGCGTCGCCGCCGGCTGCGCCTTCTGCGCGGCGAGCCACTGCTGGAACTCGGCCTTGGGCACGGCGCGCACGACGATCGGCATGAACGCGTGGTCCTTGCCGCACAGCTCGGCGCACTGGCCGCGGTAGATGCCCGGCTTCTCGATGCGGGTCCAGGCCTCGTTGATCAGGCCCGGGATCGCATCCTGCTTCCAGCCGAGGCTCGGCACCCACCACGCGTGGATCACGTCGTCGGCAGTGATGACGAAGCGGATCTTGGTGCCGGTCGGCACGACCAGCTCGTTGTCGACCTGCAGCAGGTAGTGCGGGTCGGAGGCCAGCGTGGGCACGCGGCCGCTCTGGCGCAGGTCGTCGTCCTCCCGCTTGAGGCGGCTGGTCATCGACACGCCTTCGCCGAGGTAGTCGTACTTCCACATCCACTGGTAGCCGGTGACCTTCACCGTCATCTCGGAATTGCGGACGTCGTAGTTGTTGATCAGCTTGTGCGTGGCCGGAAAGGCCATGGCCACCAGCAGCACGATCGGAATCACCGTCCACAGCACCTCGAGCTTGGTGCTGTGGGTGAAGTCCACGTCCGGCACCGCGCCCTTGGACTTGCGGAACCTGACCATGGCAATCGCCATGGCGGTGAACACCAGCACGCCGATGCCCACGCAGATCCACAGCGCGATCATGTGCGCGTCGTAGGCGTTCTGCGAGATCTGCGTGACGCCGCGGCGCATGTTGAGCTGCCACGGGTGCGGGCTCGTGGGATCGCCCGCGTGCTCCTGCGCAAAGGCGAGGACCGGCAGGGCGAGGGCGGTCAGGCCCGCTGCCCACTGCTTGATACGACCGGCTTTCATCAGATCGAGCCCCAGAATCGGCGAAATGCGTGGAATGGATTTTCCGCGGGCTGCCGATCCGGGCCGCGCCCAAGGCGACCGACGACGGAAAGGAGACCGCCCGCGGGCCGTGGGCCCGCGTTTTTCTGGACGGGCCAGAGGCTTACGGAAACCGAGAAATGTTAGCCGTGCGCGATGGCCCGGGCAAGCCGAGCACGTCGCGTAAACGGCGTCCGGTGCGTTCTCGCGCGGGCCGCGACCGCTCCCGGCGCGCTCGCTAGACTACGCGTCTTCCGTCGCAGTTGCTGGGATCCGATGTCCACCCCCACTCCCACCGCGCCCGGTCCGTCGCCGCTGCGCGCACTGATCGCGCCCGAGCTGGCGCCCGCCCCGACCGGTCCGCGCGCCGCGATCACCGCTGGCTGGGTGCGCGACGAGGCCGCCCACGTGCGCCGCCTGCTCGAGCAGGCCCGCCTGCCCGATGCCGACCGCACCGCGGTGCAGGCCACCGCCGCCGACCTCGTCACCCGCGTGCGCCGCCGCGCCAAGGACCAGGGCGCGATCGAGGCCTTCATGCGCCAGTACGACCTCGGCAGCGAGGAAGGCGTGCTGCTGATGTGCGTGGCCGAGGCGCTGCTGCGCATCCCCGACGCCGAGACCGCCGACCGCCTGATCCGCGACAAGCTCGGCGAGGCCGACTGGAAGCGGCACATGGGCCAGTCGCCGTCGGTGCTGGTCAACGCGTCGACCTGGGGCCTGATGCTGACCGGGCACCTGGTCGACCTCGGCGACGAGACCAAGCGCGACGTCCACGGCGCCTTCAAGCGGCTGCTCGGCCGCGTCGGCGAGCCGGTGATCCGCCTCGCGGTGCGCCAGGCGATGCGCATCATGGGCCACCAGTTCGTGATGGGCCG